>DMBU01000197.1 GCA_003446015.1 Bacteroidales bacterium
AAAATGATCAAATCAGTATTTGGTGATTCTGATATTCCACAACTTTATCATGTAATCCCCCTTTTCTCCTTATTTTCGTCCTGTTCTTTCAACTATTCATACGTATTTTTTAAATTCTTATGTAAGAAAGTGCTTTTATGTTTAACAACACTCTCCTTTTATTCCAAATATGAAAATTAGATTAGAAATTTGATAGAGCAAGCTTTTTATTAAACCTAAAAAAGAAAAATATCTATGAAGTGCCTAAAGTTCTGTTTTAGCTGGCTGATTCTTCTCCTGTTCATTTCAGGGAGTACGTATAGTCAACAAAGTAAGTTTAAAGCCATAATCATGTATAATTTTACAAAATATATAGAATGGCCCAATATCTCGAATAACGAATTTATAATCTCAGTTCTAGACAACAAAGAACTATCTGATGAACTAAAAAACATTGCAAAAGTCAAAGTAGTTGGAACAAACAAGCTTATTATTAAAGATATACTAAGTATTGATGAAGTAAGCCACTGCCAGATTGTATATATCCCACAAAATAAATATAAGGAATTAGCTAATTGCATTGCGAAATCGGGTAATCAAAATGTACTAATCGTAACAGAGATGGATAACGGATGTAAAAATGGCGCCGGAATAAATTTTATAACAAATGAAGGGAAAATAAGCTTTGAAATCAATAAAAACAATATTACAAACAGAAAGCTTATTTTGAGTGGTCAGTTGCTTTTATTGGGTAAAGAAGTTAATTAAATTTAAAATGTTAATAAAAAAATATGAAATAAGCATAAGTAAAATAGACATTTACATACCAAACAAAATGTTTATTTTAATTATGCGATTCCATGTGACCTTAAAAACAATTAAAAAAATAAACACATGAAAAGATATATACTAAGCATCCTAATCATAATCATAAGTTTTTATGATATTAAAGCACAGGTTGATTCAATAGATATCAATACAATTTCACGTTCTGAAATTTCAAATCTAAGTTATACTGATTTATTAGCACTCCCTTTGGAAGACCTGATGGTTTTAGCAAATAAACTTGGAATATCTATTGATGAACTCTTAAACATGAGTATGACCACTTCATCAAAAACCAGTTTCACTCCCAGGGAAACTCCGGGAATAGTTTCTGTTGTAACTTCAGAAGACATTAAAGTTAGTGGTTCACGCGACCTAATTGACATTTTACAAACAATACCAGGTTTTAATTTTGGTTACGATGTAGACGGTGTAATTGGAATTTCATCGCGAGGTAACTGGGGACATGAAGGCAAAGTTCTTATCCTTGTTGACGGACAAGAGTTTAACGAAGGAATGTATACTACAATGCAATTTGGAAATCATGTTCCGGTTGATCAAATCGAGAAAATTGAAATTATTCGTGGACCGGGATCTTCTTTATATGGTGGTTATGCCGAATTAGGAGTTATTAATATAACAACCAAATCAGCTAAAGCGATAAATGGTGTAGAGATTTATGGAACCGGAGGTACATATTCTGATAAGATAAGCAGAACTTCTGCAGGTTTAAATTATGGTAAAAAGATGAATGATTTTGAAATTGATTTTAAATCATTTTATGCAAATGGTACAAGATCAAATATTGACTTTACCGACTTGTATGGAGATACCTATGATATGACAGATGGATACTCTGATTACCAAACTGTAAACATGAACTTAGGATTAAAATTCAAAGATCTTTCAACACGTTTCATCTTTGATGATTATATTCCTAATGCTACAGGATATGATATTCCGGAACGAAACAGATTTCACAATTTATATAGTGAACTTAAATACAACATTAAAGCAAGTGATAAGTTTCAGATTACACCTACAGTAAACTATAAAAATCAAATGCCCTGGTGGTATTCAACCGAAGACTGGTATTACAAGAAGTCTTACTCCCAACTTAAAGCGGAAGTTGATTTAGTTTACCAGCCCACAGAAAAAATTGATGTTATTGGTGGAATTGTTTATAAATATGATTATGCCGAAGATAAAGACCCTGATCCCGAAGTAACATTTTATAATGGTAAAAAGGATGTTTCTTTTAATACTTTATCGTTTTATGTTCAGGCTAACTTAAAAACAAAATTTACAAATTTCTTTGTTGGAACCCGTTTTGACAATCACTCGGAAGTTGGTTCAAGTTTTTCCCCTCGTATAGGGATTACAAAAGCATATGATAAATTCCATTACAAATTACTGTATAGCAATGCATTCAGAACTCCTTCCTTCGAGAACATCAACTTAAATGAAGATATTGAGCCTGAAACAACAAATGTTATAGAACTTGAACTGGGATATAAATTAAATGATAATATGTTTATTACGTCTAACTTATTCAACATTGTAATTAACGACCCCATTATTTATGTATGGGATATTGATGCTGATGAAGAATATTATTTTAATCAGGACAAAACCGGTTCGAGAGGATTAGAATTTGAATATATGGTTAAATATTATAAATGGTCGATGAATTTGGGATATTCTTATTATACTGCAAAGGATATGAATAATGTAGTTCCTTACCAGGTAGAGTATCCAATTGGAATAACAAAGGAAAATTTAATGAAAGGAAGTCCTCAGCATAAGATTACCCTAAAAGGCTCTTACAATCTTACAGAGAATATTTCTTTTGCTCCTTTTTTAGTTTATATGAGTGAAACTTACGGATTTATTACTAGCGATCTGGAACAATCGAAGCAAGATCCTGTTCTTTTAGCAAATGCGTTTTTGCTATTTAGAAATATTGGAATAAAGAATCTTGATCTGGGTATAGGTATATACAACTTACTGGGCAGTGATTATGGTTATATTCAACCTTATGGTGATTACGAACTTGCCGAAGCAATGTATCCATCTTCACCCAGAGAATTTACATTAAAATTAAATTATAAATTCTAAAGAATTAAAAGGGGGGGCGAGTAGATTAAAAATAATAATTAGCCACTAAAACTCAAAGGCTCAAAGAATCACAAAAAACAAATAATCAGCCTGTTTTAATTTAGTGAATCTTTGTGATTTAGTGACCCTGACTGCCGTCAGGCAGGTTTGTGGCGAATATTAATTTTTCTGCTCCCCGTTTTTAGCTAATTATTATTTCATCCAAAGATCGTTTCGGAACATGATGAATCTGATTCTCGTCGCGATAATATTTAATATCATCATCGATAACATCTTCGACAACAACTTTTTCCTTTGGTTTTCCAATAGCTAATACCAATAGTACTTCAAAATAATCTTCAAGCTTTAATAGCTCCTTTAACTTTTCTCTTTTTACTGAAGCAAAAATACATCCACCTAATCCTTTTTCAACCGCACCCAGAAGCATGCTTTGTGAAGCGATTCCGTGATCGCACATAAAATTGTTTGTTAATCGAGTATCACCAAGAATTATAATGTATCCCGAAGGCCTCTCTCCTTCTTCCGGTCCATCCCAGTTTTTTAAATAACCTGCCCAGGCTAATGTTGAAAAGATCTTTTCATTCGTGCTTGAATCAGCAGATAAGTAATATTTAAGAGCCTGAAGATTACGCCCCGATGCTGATAAACGCGCCAGATCAACCAATTCTGTTAAATCTTCAATTGATATTTTATAGTCCTGATAAAACCTTCGGTAACTTCGGTTTTTTAATATTAAATCTTTAAGCATATATCAAAATTTTAAAAACAGTTCAACTAAAGAACGGGCAGGCCTGTCTGCCGACAGGTAGAAATGCCCGTTTTACTTTATGTACTAATAATTTGTTTTTTCAATTTCGAAATAAGCTTCTGGATGTCCACAAGTAGGACAATTCTTAAGAGCAGTTTTACCTTCATGCACATGACCACATTTACGGCAAACCCAACGAACTTTTTCTTCTCGTGCAAAAACTTTACCCTCTTCAATATTTGCAAGAAGTTTAAGATATCGTGCTTCGTGTTCGGCTTCAATTTTTGCAATTAGTTTAAATGCTGTAGCAATTTTCTTAAATCCCTCCTCTTCAGCTATTCTTGCAAATTCAGGGTATAATTCTGTCCATTCTTCGTTTTCGCCCTCGGCTGCTGCCTTCAAATTTTCAGCTGTTGTTCCAACTACACCCGCTGGGTAAGTAGCTGTTATTTCAACCATTCCACCTTCCAAAAATTTAAAGAATGTTTTTGCATGCGTTTGCTCCTGCATAGCGGTCTCTTGAAAAAATTCTGCTATTTGTTCATAACCTTCTTTCTTTGCAACTTTTGCAAAAAATTCATACCTGTTTTTTGCCTGTGATTCACCTGCAAAAGATTTTAATAGATTTTGTTCTGTACGTGTTCCTTTTAAAGAGCTCATAATGCATATTTTTAATTGTAATTATTTAAAATTGATTGTCCGCTTTTATGCATACTAGATTGTTATTATATAGAAAATCAATTATTTGCCCCAAATCCTAAAGGGTGTAATTGATTTTCTTCTCTCCCTTTAGGGTACGGGGCAAAAGAAGAAAATCAATAAGTTCATTATGCATAAAAGCGGACATACATAATTTAAAATATCAAATTTTGATTCGAAGATATAAAAATCACTTTAATAAAAAGGTATCAACCTACCTGATTGCCTAATTTAAAATGATTATAAAGAAAAGGTCTTACAGCTTACAAAATGAGAGAGGTTTTCCAAAAAGATTTAGTCATACTTTGTGAAGACCTGTATCTTAATTTCTACGAGGGTTTAAACCCTCGTAGGTTTTACATTAATATCTTCCGGAAATTATATCCCAATCAATAATATCCCAAAAACTACTTACATAATCGGGTCGTTTATTCTGGTAATCTAAATAATAGGCATGTTCCCACACATCACAGGTTAGAATTGGTATTAATCCTTCAGTTAACGGGTTTGCTGCGTTCGAAGTTTGAACAATCTCAAGGCTCCCGTTTGTCTTTTTAATAAGCCATACCCAACCTGAACCAAATAATGTTTTTGCTGCCACTGAAAATTTCTCTTTAAATTCGTCAAAAGATCCAAAACTTGTGTTCATTGCATCTAATAAATTTCCTTTGGGTTGCTTAAGCTTATCCTTACCAAACTGATCAAAGTAAAAAGTATGATTCCATACCTGAGCTGCGTTATTAAAAATACCTCCTTTTGATTTCATAATAATATCAACAATATCGGCATTTTCAAACTCTGTTCCAACTATCAGGTTGTTTAAATTATTTACATAAGCAGCGTGGTGCTTATCGTGGTGGAATTCCAATGTTTGCTTTGAAATAACAGGCTCCAAAGCATCATAAGCATACGGTAATTTTGGGATTTCGAATGACATAATTGTATTTGTTTTATATTTTTAATTCTTTATATAACAAAGTTATAAATTATACTCAACAAAGGCCATTTATATATTTATTAAATCAATTTAAATGCGATAATCAGAGAAATCTTAACGATAAATTAAGAAACTCCCACGTTTAATTATTTCCTTAAATAAAAAAGATCAAAACTTGTATTTTCGCTTCAATTTATTAACAATCTTATTTTATAACAGTTCTATTAAGAAAATTATAAAAACTAACTATTAAATTATGAAACATTTATTTAGGAATCAATTTCTAAAAATTAAAATCACACATTTTCTTTTTGTAGGAATTACATGCTTGTATTTTTCAGGAAAGACTACTGCACAGGAAAGTAGTTCTTCGATACTTGAAAATATTTATTATGGAGGAAAGTTTGGTACTTCAATGAGTCAGTTTACAAACCAACAACCACACACTAACGAAAAACAAGGAATCACAGGAGGTGCTTTTGTTGGATACAATTTAAACAGTAAACTGGCCATACAACTTGAGGTCAATTATTTACAAGAAGGAGGCCAGTTATTAAGAATTGAACACTCCTGGGATTTAAGTAATTATTCATGGATTGATATAAAAACAGATAATCAACAAGTAACATTAAACAATCTTGATATCCCTTTAATGCTAAAATATTCCTTACCCCTAGGTGCCTCTAAAATATTTATTGTAGCAGGAGGAGCATTTGGATATAATATTCACTCTGGTGTAAAACATGAGACAACAATCCTTACTGAAATTGGAAATGTAAGCACATACACAAGCGAAGAAAACATTACCAGTAATATTGAAGATTATAATATCGGGATAATAGCAGGTTTAGGTTTTGAGATCCCTGTGTTTAAGAGCAATTACATCCTTATAGATGCCCGTTACCGATATGGTATGATGCCCGTTTATAAAGGATATAGTTATAGAGGTTTACCACAAATAACCGGTGATCTTCAAAATAATACCATGTACTTTACAGTGGGATTTGGATTTTAAAAAAAATAAATAATTATATAATTGTTAAATCTTAATTAATAAAAATTATGAAAAATGTTCTAAAATTTATTGTATTTGCTCTAATATCAGGACTTGCATTCAATTCTTGCGAGAAAGACACATTTACTGAAGAAGATGCTATGCAAGCATTACAAGAAGTAGATCTTATTATTGCGGTAACCGATAAATCAAATTTTGATCTACCGGTTGATTCTGCAACTATTAGCACTGTTATTGATGGGATAACTGTTGAGAAAACAACTGACGCTACTGGAATGGTTGTTTTTGAAAATGTGAAAATTGGAGGAAATCTTAATGTTTATGTAAGTAAAACAAACTATACAAAAACTTTTACTACCGTTTCTACCACTCCTAACGATTACAGACAAGCAACTGTATCGGCTACTGTATCTATTTATTCATTAGCTGATCAAAATCTTGTTACTGTAAAAGGACAATTAACTATTGAAACTGATCTTACCAACAGAACTAAAGAGGTTGTTGTTGGAACTGAAGTAAGAGTTTATAATACATATTTACCAAACGGCAGTGCAAAAGCTTTTGTTGGGATCTCTGATGCTGAAGGTAAATATGAAGTTAAGGTCCCTGTTAATTCAACAGGTAGTGATTATATTTCTGTTCGTTTCTATTCCATTGATGCTATGAGAACTGCAGGAGTGAGTGTTAACAATAAATACTCTGTTGAAACTCATAATGCATATTATGACATTGACGGAAACACTAATCCAACTGATATTCCTGCCGTTCCTAGTGCACTAATCACTATTGCTGCACCTGAGGATCCAGGTACTGGATTTGAACTTACAACCGAAGTTGATACTTCATCATCATACCTTTCAGTTTCTGCAAGTAGTTGGGCAATTCTTAATTCAGGTAGTGGATATTTCCCAAGTATTACCGGTTCTGATACCACAATTTGGGCTTTCTTTTCTCCAGATACAAAAGGACTAGATACTGCACGTGTACAATTAACATTTGAAAAAAATGGTGGATTAGTTAGTATTGACGGCTGGAGTAACTACGGTAACACCAGCGATCGTAATGCAAAGTATTCAACAAAACCTACAATTAATCTTAATTTTAATGGTGGAACCGGAGCAGAAATTAGTTTCAAGTTCAAATTATACTATAATGTTAAAATTAGTAATCATGGTAGTGGTTATATAACTATGCCAACGATTAAGAAAACATATGTAATTGATGGAGTAGAAAGTATAAGTACATACAGCCTTTCGTCATATGCGTTTATTAATAGTGGAAGTATTTATTCAAATAATATCAGTATTCTTTCAACAGAGGGCCGATATGATAATGCACCAACTTTTACAGTTACAGTTGATGAAAGCAGCCAGGCAAATGCGTTTTATTATTCTTCGAATTTAGGTACTGACAGTACATTAAACACAAGTTATAGCTGGATATCTACAGGAAATAATTATGACCCAGGAAATCCTCCATTAGTTACAATTACATCATTAGCTGGATATGGAACAGGAGCTGAGTTTAGAGCCGAAGTAAATTCTTCAGGAGTTCTTAGTAATCTGGAATTAATAAATTCAGGAAAAGGATATGCCAGAAATATAAACGATTTTATGAGTAGTGGAACAACAAGCAATCATTCGGGTGACTATGGATCATATTCAACTTCGACTTTTTATAATGTTATTCCAGGTTCAACTTATACAGTAAATGCGTATTATGGAACCGGACAAATAACCGATTTATAATTAATAAAATTGCAAAATAGTTTTTAAACAATATCCAAGAAAATAAAAAAAGCCTCCAAAATATAAATTTTGGGGGCTTTTCTGAATTAAAAAAGCCGGAGAAAAATCCCCGGCCCCTTTCGAAATCTAAATTACACTATTAAACCCACCTGCGTACAGGCAGAAAACTAAACAAAACGCTTAGTCACTTGATCCCAGTCTATCACATTCCAGAAGGCATCAATATAGTCAGGTCGTTTGTTCTGATATTTAAGATAATAAGCATGTTCCCAAACA
>DMBU01000022.1 GCA_003446015.1 Bacteroidales bacterium
CCTGAATAAAACGTTCAAATATTGCTTTCTGTCTGTCCAAAGCAATACCAATACCCGAATCTTTAACATAAAACTCAAGGTATCCGTCCTTTTTAGAATAACCCATTTCGATTGAGCCTTTTTCGCTATATTTTATGGCATTTTTTACCAGATTAGATAAAATTGCAAATATCTTTTCCCTGTCGGTTTTAACGATGGCTTTGCTAAAAGGTATTGAGTTTTTAAATAAAAACTGCATTCCCTTGCTTTCAACCTCAGGTTTAAAAAAGTTGTAAATATATTCGATTTGCTCGTTTAAATTTGATTCACCTAAGTTCAGCTCCATCAAGCCCGATTCAATTTTTGAAATACTAACAATATCATTGATAATATTAAGCATTCGAACACCACTTTTGCCAATAATTCGAATATAGCTTTGTTGCTTTTCGCCAGTAAGATTTGGGTTTTTAAGTAAATCGGCGAAACCAAGAATCCCGTTCATAGGAGTTCTGATTTCGTGACTCATGTTGGCAAGAAAAGCTGATTTTAGGCGGTCGCTTTCCTCAGCTTTTTCCTTGGCAGCCAACAGTTCTTTTTCGGCTTGTTTGCGTTCGGTAATGTCTATTGAAATTCCAATAATACCTGTTAATTCCCCATTTGAGTCAAGTATTGGGGTATCGGTTACAAACGCGGGAAAACTACTTCCGTCTTTTCTTTTTACAACAAATTCTCCAGCCCATGTTTTTCCTTCGCTTAATTTCTTCATGATGTCGATGGCCTGTTCATTGGATTGTTGGGTAGGTATTAAATTGATAATATTCTTTCCGACGGCTTCAGAGCTTGACCATCCGTATATCTTTTCTGCTGCATTATTCCAGTAAATCACGTTGCCCATCAAGTTGGTGGCTATAACAGCCTGACCTACATTATTAATCAGTTCGGCCTGAAAATTTATTTCTTTTTGTGCGATCGCACGTTCGGTATTATCCCTGATATTGCATTGTATTACCTTAATATTGTTAGCCATGTATAGATTACTTACAAACTCAACGTTAATTTTAAGCCCAGATGAAGTTACAAGCGGTAAATCATCATAACGAACATATTCTTCTTGTTGCAATTCAAAAAACCTCTCTTTGTTTTCGTAAATATCCTGGAAAGCGCCTATTTCCCATATTGATTTTTCAACAAACTCCTCTTTTGAAAAGCCCAACAAATCAATTAAAAACGGATTAACATCCACAATTTTCCCTGTTTGGGCATCGAGGATAAGAATTCCGTCTTTGGCCGATTCGAATAATCTACGATAGCGGGTTTCCAAAAGATTCAATGCATTTTCTGTGTGCTTACGACTTGTTATATCTTGTGAAATGGTTGCAATAATGTTTTTTCCTTCTTCATCAAGAATACGCGATGAATTCCACAACACGGTTTTGATATTCTTGTCTTTTGTTAAAATATCTATTTCAATTAAGTCTTCTTCACCGTCCAGATGATTTTTCAGTAATTCAAGTGTTGCAGCAACTTTTTCTTTTGGAAAAAGAAAGTTGATTTTTTTATCGATCACTTCATCCGATTTATAACCACTCAGTAGTTCGAATTTGCGGTTGAAGCGTTTTATTACAAAGGAAGTGTCCCATATAATAATGGGTGCATGCATAAAGTTCAAGAGCGTGTTTAAAGAATTACTTGTAGCACGATGTGTATCTTTTAAGGTATTTTCTTTGCTTTTTCGTTCTGTTATGTCCTCAATGGCCAAAAGAATAATCTTCTCTTTCCCAAATGCCCTTTTTATCTGCCTTGCATTTAAAAGCATTACCCGTTTACCTATGGTTGAGAAGTTGTGTTCAACCTCATAATTATCAAAGGAATTTTTTTCTGGAATGATCTCTTCCAGCAATTCTCTCAGTTTTGGAATATCCCATTGGTGATTTCCCAATTCATAGATAAGTTTACCAATTGTTTCTTCGGCTGTTACTTTGAAAAAATTATAGAATGACCGACTGGCTTTTATTACCCTTAAATCTATATCAATTGCAAGCAATGGTTCACGTACCGTGTCGATTACATTCTCAGTGAATGTATTTAATTCATCTGCTGTTTCTTTTATTTCGGCGAGTTCATTTCTGGTTTTCTCGAGAGCAACTTCCACCTTTTTTCTTGCTGTGATATCGCGTATTTGGCATTGAATAACCTTATTGTTGTTTACTAAATATACATTGCTAATAAATTCAACATTAATTTTACTCCCATCTGATGTTTCCAATGGTAAATCTTCATACCTGACATATTCCATTTGCTGCAATTCCAGGAATTTATCTTTGTTTTCAATAATATCTTGAAAAGCGCCAATTTCCCAAATCGATTTTTCAATAAATTCTTTTTTGGAATAGCCCAGCAAATCAATTAAAAATGGGTTTACGTCAACAATTTTTCCGGTTTCGGCATCGAGAATAAGAATTCCGTCTTTTGTCGATTCAAACAAGCGGCGATAGCGAACCTCTGATGCACCTAATTTCTCATGTAAGAGTGTTTCTTTTGATATTTTCTCCTTATTGTCTGAAATTGGTGATTTTTCCATTAAATTTTATTTTATTGACAGCCCAATTAATTTGTGGCATTGTCGGATTTAGCACTTGCAAGAAAAGGTTAAGATTGCTGCGCTTGCAATAACTCAAAGGGAAGTTTTTGGCAGACACCAGATGCTCGACGTTTAAAATTGCTGTCTGCTTTTTTACATTGCCAATTAAAAGCACCGATCGTGAATGTTACTTCTCCTTTTTTTGTTTTGTTGGCACGATAAACATTGGATATGAAGAGTTATTTAAAACTTTCTCGGTAACGCTACCCATTACAATATTTTCGAACCATTTTCGGCTATGCGAACCCATAACAATCAGATCTGCATTCATTTTTTTTGCAGCTTCCAAAATAGATTCGGCAGAATCTCCTTCTTTTATCAAGGTTTGTACGTTTTTATCACCCAAATGGTGTTTGGTATTATCAAGAAAGTACTGCGCTGCCTTTTTCAATCCTTCGTTAGTATCTACTTCAAGCGCATTCATATCGTCATGATTGGCAAATCCCATTATTGTAATATGTCCAAGTGTGGTATAATCCAGAGGATCAGCTAAAACATGAAGTAAAGTAACCTCTGCTCCCATTGATTTTGCTAAAGAAAATCCAGTTTCGGCCACTTTTTGGGCAGTAGGATCATAATCCAGAGCAATTAATACTTTTTTCATTTTTATTATTTGCATTCTATTCATTTTTTATTGATTTATTAAAACCGAATCATATCTAATTATTAAATCCCTGTCGAATTCTATCGGTTTAAGCTGATCGCTAACTGCATCATATTCATACAATTGTTTATTTTCTGGGTTAAATGAAAAACGAGCTGTACTTAATCGCCTGTCGGTATAGTTTTCGTAGATTACAAAATCATAGGTTTTGGAATAAATGTATTCATTATCAGAATTTTGATTTGGACTTCTTTCTAAAATTACATTAAACGAAGTTCCTCCATTTTTTATGATCTTTTCGTTAAGACCTTTTATAAATTGTGTATATCGTGGAGATGTAATCAATATTTCCTTTACGGTATTTTCAATAAGAAGCAATGAATCCTGATCAATGTAATCAGTATTTTTAGTAATGGAAATTTCGGATGTCGTTAAAACGACATCCGTAGGATTCGCAACATTTTCTTTCTTTTGTTTGTTATTGCAAGCAATAGCAAAAAGAATAAAAAGCACTGCTATTGCAGCTCTATATGTTTTCATTTCAGTCTTATAAAGTGTCATTTATTAGTCTAATCTAAAAAGTTTTCAAACTGCTGATTCTTATCCTTTGTACCCCTCCCGAAAGTTTTCGGGATTAAAGGGGAACCGTTAAAAATCATCAGTTTGAAAAAATCCCTTTTAGAGACAGAGTTTTCTTGCGAGCACTATACGGTTGCCTTATTTATCTGATATTTTACAAGTTCACTTGCTTGTCCAACCCAATTTTCTTTTTCGATACGATCTTCAGAAATTTCTAAAATTTCAGTTATTATTTCCACATCTTCTGGAGTTAGCTTACTTATTTGTTCATAAGTAAATATATCAAGTAAATTAAGTCTTTCTTCGATCCATGAACTAATACCCTTAATCAGGGTTAAGTTGTTAGCATATTGCTTGTTAGCTACACCTAATCTATCATAATAGATTCTGTTTTTCATTTTACTGATTCTCTTAAGAAGTTCAGCTTTACTGATTTCAATACGAACAAGTTCCTGTGCCTGATATATCCACTCATCTCTCTCAATTCTGCCAGGAAAAAATTCAATTGCATCGGTTACGATATCAATATCTTCTTCGTTAAACTTGCTAATTTGACGGTAAGTATAAATATCAAGTACGTTTAGTTTTTCGTTGATCCATCCACCAATTCCATTTATTACGGTCAAGTCGTCTGCTTCTTCTTTTTTTGCCAGACCAATTCTGTCGTAGTAAATACGAGTTTTTTTAGCTCTAATTCGCTCAAGGAGTTCGATCCTTTCCTTTTCAGTACGCACAAGTTCTTTTGCTTGTTCAACCCACTCGTCTCTTTCAATTCGGCCAGAAAAGTACTCAATAGCAAGGTTTATAGTTTCAACATCCTTTTTTGTGAATTTACTTATTTGTTTAAACGTATAAATATCCAGAGCATGAAGTCTTTCTTCAATAAAAGGTCCAATACCACTTATCATTTTCAAGTCGTCTTTTTCTGTATCTGAAGCTTTTCCGAAACTATTATAATTTAATAAATGTTTACGTTTTGCTATTTCAGCCAAAGCTTCATCTCTTTCAGAAAGCAATTGTTCTGTTTCTTTATTTATTAAAATTAAATCATCCGTTTCTTGAACAGACTCAGTATTTAATGCTTTAAGAGCTTTTATTTCTTTATTCAAATGAATAACTTCATTGTCTTTTTCAAGAAGGAGCATTTGTAAATTACTTTTATCAGCTTTCAGTCCTTCGGTTTTTCTTTTCAGTTCTTCATTTTCCGATTCAAGGATTTCTATTTTTTTCGAATAAATAGATTTATAATATAGCCATGCAGTTACATAACCAATGATTACAGCAACTAATAATAATAAGATTATTTCAATGGCAGCTGCAGTTTTTGTCTGTTCTAAAAGAATTGTTAAGGTGTTCATATTATTGATTTTTTATGGTTATTACTGTTCTTCTGTTATTTGCTCTTCCTGTATCTGTATTATTATCATCTACAGGTTCATTCTCACCTTTAGATGCTATGATAATCTTATCTGCATTCATGCCTTTCTCTTTAAAAGATTGTTGCACACTTTGAGCTCTTCGAAAGCCCAGAGCCTGGTTATACTCTTTGGTTCCAATAGCATCGGTGTGACCTGTTATGCTGATTTTGGCATGAATATTTTTTTTCAGATAATATTTTGATTCATCAAAATACTTATCAGCAGCTATAGTAGAGCTGAAATCAAATTTGTCAAACTCAAAGTATACTATAAGGTCTTTTGGTTTAACAGTTTCTTGTACCAAAGGCTCTTGTATAGTGTCTTTCGCAATAGTGTCATTACTGACTTCGCTAATTTGCATGCTAACAGGTTCATCACACAATCCTTTTATTTTACATACATAGATGTAAGTTGAAAGTGTGGACCATGCAAAAAATGTAATAAACCCGATAATTAATATTCTCATTTTTTTATGATTTATTTGTAATGATTAAGTGTATTTTTTATTTTCCGAACAAATTCTTTTATCTGATGTAACGTAAGTCTTTCAGGTTTAAACCGTCTTTATCTTCGTTGGTTACCATCCGGTAATTGTAGTAATAGAGATTTCCTTCGACATCAAAAATCATATCAAAACACTTACCCGAACCCGTTTCTTTTGTTGGACCAACATGAAAACTAAACATGGTATTTATGGGATCAGTGTCCAGCTCTATCTGAATCTCAGCAGGAGTAATGAGTTTAAAATAAAATGGGTAAACCGTTTTAATTTTTTCCAGTGTATTTGCATCCGGAGCCATTTGGTTTTTGTTCAATAACAACACCTTATTTTTAAGTACTATCTGTCCATTGTAGTATTTTAAACCTTTGAGAGCAATTAAAAATCGATTTGTTTCAAGATTTTTTGCATGTTTCTGCATAAATTTGACAATTGCAGGTATGGCATAACCAAAATAGGTATCATTGTCGCCGGTGTAAGAAAAAGGGATGCTGCAAATCTCAGGCATATCTGTAATATCAATAGCTTTATCGCCCAACACAAGGCTTATATAATTATACGCAACACCACTTGGATCTTTTTCGTAAACGCCTTTCATAAGAACTAAAAAGGAATATTTCGAATCGAATCTTCGCTTATTAAACTCTTGTTGGTCGATAAATTCAAAGTCGTTGTATTTCCAATACTTTTCGACGGCATCTTTTATAAAAACATTGTAAGAAATAATTCCGTTTTCAAGTACAACACATGTAATTGAATTTTTAAACATCCCAATTTGTTGTTTCGATGCCAGTTTAGGATTTGCCAATGCCCCCAAACTAAAGAATCCTAACGTAATTATGAGAAGAAGGGTTTTCAGACTACCCATTAAAATTTGGGTTATGGCATTGGCAAATAGATATTTTTTCATGATTATGATTTTTAAATGATAAGTGTATTTTTACCTGATTAAAGATACTACCCAATGATGCGGAAAACATTACACAACTCTTGAAATAAGTTACATCATTCACACAT
>DMBU01000100.1 GCA_003446015.1 Bacteroidales bacterium
TCATTACTCACAACTCATTACTAAAATCTCCCTGTGAACTTTCTGTATAAACATGTATAAATCCTACGATGTTTCTGAGTTCTAACCCCGAAATACGAGGCTCCCACACATCACAAATATAATAATATACACCTGCTGAAACGGTACTGTTTGAATTCTGCATCTTACCATCCCATTCAATGAATGGATTTGTGGTTTGAAAAACGAGTATACCCCAACGGTTAAAAATTTTCATATCCACATTTTTTACATAATTTAATGGATTGTCAGCAATATATATATCATTAATATCATCTCCATTGGGTGAAAAAACATTCGGCAGTTTATAATACGAGCAGTTGTCAACACATTTTACGTAGGACAACTCACTTTCATTGTTAAACGAATCCACGGCTGCTACAGCATAACATCCTCCCATTGATTCAATACCTTCTCCTTTTATATCGTGTATATACGAAGTGTTTTCAGCTCCGGGAATTCGAACAATAGAATCTAATTTTAATTCTGAGTTACCAGTATAATAAACTTTATAAGCAACAACATCGTTTGCACATGTTAAGTTTGGATTATTCCATGTTAGTATATTTTTTAAGCTGTCGCATGATGATCTCACATTTAATGTTGGGGGACAAGGCCGTTGAAAATCTTCGGGTGTTTGACAGGTTTCATGCGACCAGTTTAAGGTAGAATGCTCAATTAAATCTGTTTTGTATATTCCTATACTTTTTACTTTATAACAATAATTTGTTCCATTTTTTAATTTAGAATCAGAATATGTTCTATTCGTGGTAATAGAGATTGAATCAAATTGTGCTGTAGTATTATTTAAGCGATAAATAACATATTCATTATCGAGCCATGGAGTGTTTTTTCGGATTTTTATTTCAATTAAATTATCAGCAGGACTCAATTCAAGGAATATCGAGGATGCTAATTGAGGAGTCCCGATTTTAAAACGATTACCGGGAGCATCATTATATAAAGCTATTTCGTAAGAATACTGAACCTCGGAAGTATTTAAACCTGAATCATAATAAGTAGTATCATCCAATCCTGCAATGGAATCGATTCGTTTTAAACGCATTCCAAATTCATCGTCGGATCGATAAATAATATATTTGTACGGACCTGTTGCTCCGGGCACGGTATCCAAATGATCCGGCTTAGCCCAACGTACCATTATTTCACCATTTGATATATCAGTATTTAAAATACTAACATTGGTTATAATTGGAAATCCGGGAGCTAAAGAAGTACATTGTTCTTCAGATGGAAAACTTTGAGCACCATCAGCATATTCTGCTACAATTCTGTAACAATAGTCAAAACCTTGAACTAATCCCTCGCCATTGTCATTATCAACGTAGGCAGTATCAGTAGTTTCATTAACAAATTCATAGCCCGATTCTTCAGGTAAACCTGTGGTACAACTATCATGATTATAATCAAGTGAACCAATTTTTCGATAAACTAAGTATTTTACAGGTTCACAGTCAAGTGGAGCTTCCCAATTTAAACGGATGAATGCATTACCTGGTTCAACAGCTAATCCGTATGGAGCCGGGCCAATAACCTTAACAAGGAGCCTTTCTATATCAACCAGTTTAACATCAGGATGATCGTCTTTGGCAGAAATAATAACCATGTAAGGTTCTTTTCTGATATGATTACATTGGGTAGACCACGAAAATTTAGATATTGTTTCGCCTGGAACACTTGAAAGAGTTTCAATAGTTGCAGGACTATTTTCAAATAAAAATGGTCCGCCAGTGGCAGTATGTTCAATACGATTCAAGTCTGCATCTGTACTTCTTATCAAAACATTGGCGGTATCGCCAACTAAAACGCAAACTTCATTAATTGAATCTGTTTCGGGAGGAATATTTTCTGTTGCAAAAACATCAATTTGCATGTCACGGGTTATGGAACCTATTTTTACTCCCTGTCTCCATTCATCAATCAGAATAGCAAGATTATATTTCCCGGTATCGGGAGGAGTTTCCCAAACTAAATCGCCGGTAACACTATTTATACCTATTGATGTGGTAGCAGGGGGTAAGTTATACCCGCTAATTGGTTCGCCATCCTCGCCTGTACAAGCTGCAAGCGAATAAGCAAGGCTATCTCCATCTATATCGTAGGCTCCGGGATTATGAATAAAAGTTCTGAACTGACCTGCCTGATTTATGGGGGGATTCAATAAAATTGGAGTATTGTTTGAACCTAACTCAGGATTCACAAAAATAGTGGTTTTAACAGAAAAAACTGTATTTACAGAGTTGGGAATGTTTTCAACCCCAAAGTTCCTGTTCGGGTCTTGAACCAAAACTACATATATTCCGGGTCCGGGAAAGGTATGTCTGGCAATATACCTGTTCCTGCGATAATAATCAGGTAATTCCAATAAATCATAACGGGGAACATTTGTAAAAGTACCATCACCCCATTCAACTTCAAGTTCTTCTCTGTCAACATTACTTAATGTATAGGTATAGGTAGTTACAGTAATTTCATAGGTTAATTCTGAAATTTGTGTATATGTAATCTCACCGGCCCTGTTATGGGTTGCACATAGATCGGGTATGCCTGCAAAAAGCATTAGTATTGATATCGAAATTTTTAAACGTTTAAAAATCATTGAGATTTATGATTTGTTTTGTTTGATTCAAGTTAAATAAATACCCCTTTTGATGTTGATTATAATTAAAAATCAACATGTTTTTCTGATCGAAATATAAATCTAAAAAAATAGTATTACTAATTTCGAAACTCTTAATTTCTTTATCAACCAATGCTTCATAATAAAACCAAATTGAATCATCTTCTTTTTTTATGTTTTGAAATAATAATGAATGGTTTGGATTATTTCCAATTTTAAAGTGTGCCGAAAAATATTCATTTATTTTATACTGATTGACATTAATATTTTCAGGATCATCAAAATCTATTTTTAGTTCATATAAATGTGCAAATAGTAACTGAAAATCACTTTCGAATACCTTAAATGACATCGTAATTTTATTTTCATTTGGATAATAATCCAAATTTGTGATTGTAACATGAACGGGATGTAACAAGTTAAAAACACTAATGAAGAAAATGAGTATGCTGTTTATACCAAAATTCATAAGCTAAAATTACTACTTTTTTAATTCTTAATAAAAAATACATTTCACGGTATCTTTTAACATTTTATAGATTTACTAAATCAATTAAATATAATTGGAAACTTGATTAATATTAGTTAATTTGGTGATGCCTTTATCAAAATCATAATTACGTGCTATGAAAAAAATAGTCTATTTTTTGATGTTACTTGTAATTACAGGTATTTCAGTGGAATCTTTTGCTCAACAAATCGAAAATCTTCGGGTAAAAACTTTTGAGGATAAACTAAATTTGATTTATGATATCTCACACGAGAAATCGGGTCAACTGTTTGATGTTAAAGTTTTATGCTCCGAAGATGGAGGTAAAAACTTTAATGTTACTTTAAATTCATTATCCGGAGACTATGGTAAAAATATTGAAGGTGGAAAAGATAAACTAATCATTTGGGATGTATTAAAAGACAGAAAAAGTCTGAAAGGTGAGAATTTTGTTTTTAAAATAATTGCAACACCGGATCGTGTTGTTAATCAAACAGATTATGTTGAAGCTTTTAACTTTGAGTTAGTTGAGTGTTATAAAAAAGATAATAGAATTATTTGTGCTTTAAAAGTTACAAATAATGGAAAAAAGCGAGATCTGAAAATGATAAATCGTTTAGCTCGTGTATATGACTTTAAAGGCAAGAGAATAGAAGCACAAAGTTCAAAACTTGGCAGAGTTCAAGGTGAAGCACGACATGCAACACCCACATTAACATTTCAGCCAAATCAAACTGAAATAGCCTTTTTTAGTTTTGACATTACCGAAGGTTTTACTAGTAGAATCAAAATGATTGAATTTGGTGTTGAAGTACTTGAAATTACTTATGGTCTTGATCTTAAAACCGGAAATATTCAGTTTAGAGACATTTCTTTCGATAATACAAAGGAACCTGCAAAATCAGAATTAATATCTTCAAATTTGAAATTGGATATAGGCGTAGAAACAAGCAGAGCTGTGGATAACAAGCCTCCTAAAGTAAATTTTACCAATCCCGTTTTAGTGAAAGATTTTCCTTCAAAAGTACAAACTGAAGAAATTATGGTTCGCGGAAAAGTATCTGACGAAAATGGAGTTTATGAACTTACCCTAAATGGGATGAATGCAAGTATTAATGAAAATGGTGATTTTGAATCAGATATTTACCTGGCCGAAGGGAATAATAATATTTATGTAAGAGCAGTTGATAAGTACAATAATGCAGTTGAAGAAACATATTCGATAGTTTATCAGCCTATGGTTAAACAGAATCAAAGACAAACAACTATTAAAAATAATGATCCTTCAATGCTCGACGAAAAATCGGCAAAAGAAGGGAAATATTATGCTTTATTAATTGGGGTAAGTGAATATCCCGATCCGGAGATTATGAATCTGGATCAACCGGTTTCTGATGCTGAAAAGCTTTACAACACACTAACTACAAACTATACTTTTGATAAAGAAAATGTTACTTTCTTAAAAAGCCCGACACGCGAAGAAATTATTTCTGAACTTGATCGATTAAATAAGGTTATTACCGAAAATGATAACTTTCTTGTCTTTTATGCCGGCCACGGATACTGGGACGAACAAGATGAGATTGGTTATTGGTTACCTTCCGATTCGAAAAAAGCAAATACTGCTAACTGGATGAGAAACAGCACGATTCGTGATTATTTAAGAACCGTTAAAACAAAACACACTCTTCTTATTGCCGATGCCTGTTTTAGTGGTGGCATATTTAAAACCCGAAAGGCATTTACAGATGCTCCAAAATCCGTTCAGAAATTGTACGAATATCCTAGCCGTAAAGCAATGACAAGTGGATCATTAACCGAGGTCCCTGATAAAAGTGTATTCTTGTTGTATCTAAACAAAAGATTAACCGAAAATACACAAGCTTTTATTTCAGCCGAAGAACTTTTTGGAAGTTTTAAAAACGCAGTTTTGAATAATAGTCAGGTTATTCCACTTTATGGCGAAATAAAAGATACTGGTGACGAAGGGGGTGATTTTATTTTTATGAAAAGATCTAATTAAAGATCATGAGTTATCTGATTCAATATTGATAAAGTAGATTATCTTAATATAAATGTAGATTACAAGAAGATTGAAATTAATTTTTATCTACTTTTACAGTCTTATAATCTACAATGAATTATAGAATTCAATATTATCTAAATTTAGAGATAAATATTTTTAAAGGTTTTAAAAATATTTTCATTATGCTTATTTGCCTGTATATTTTTTCCGAGCTTTAAGATTGATTATCTGCATTTATTTCTGACTAATCCAATTTTCTGGATTGTATTTTCTATCAATTGTTTTTCTAAAATTATAAAACAACAATGAGCGCGTATATTAATTATTTGAATGGTTTAACAAATAAGAACCATTCGCAATATCCTGAATTTGGTGATCGGATAAAATGGATTGGATACGAAGAAGCTATTGAGAAAGAAGAGTTGCGAAATCTGATTTTTAATAAACTTGCCAGCAAACTAAACTGGTCGTTTAAAAATACAAAACCATGGATTAATAGTTTATCAAAAGGATGCGAGTTGTGTGGAGAAGGAGAGTGGTCGTGCTTATTTATTACAGGAAAATGTAATGCAAAATGTTTTTATTGCCCAGCTTCTCAGCAAACAGATGGTATTCCATCGACACAGCTTACCAGCTTCGACAATGTAGATGATTATATTCACTACCTCGAATACTTTGGTTTTAAAGGAGCAAGTTTAAGTGGGGGAGAACCCCTTCTTGTTTTTGAGAGAACATTAGATTACATCAAAAGCATAAAGCGATATTTTGGTGATAAAATATATCTGTGGATGTACACCAACGGTATTCTGGGTTCGCGAGATATTTACAAACAACTTACTGATGCAGGGATTGATGAGGTGAGATTTGATATTGGTGCAACAAACTACGACTTAAAATACCTTGAATTGGCAAAAGGAATTATTCCTAATTTAACAGTAGAAATTCCTGCTGTTCCGGAGGAGTTCGAAAAGTTAAAACAAATTATTCCTGTATTAGAGAAAACAGGAGTTACAAATATTAACCTTCATCAATTAAGGTTGACTAATTATAACGCACCAAAACTGTTAAGAAAAAAATACACCTTTCTGCATGGAGAGCAGGCTACGGTTCTGGAATCGGAATTAACTGCACTTAAAATAATTGAATTTGTTGCCGACCATAAGTTGAAGATCGGTGTGAATTATTGTGCTTTTAATTTTAAAAATCGTTTTCAAAAAGCAGGTTTTCGTAGAAAAATTGCAGCTAAGTTTGCTGAATCTAACGAACAACTAACCGAAAACGGGTTTTTAAGAACAATTACTGCAAATGATAAATTCTATTCTATAAAAAATAACAAACTAACTACTGATCAGAATATTGCAAATGCAGATATACAAAAGTTTGAAATCCAATATCAGGGACTTATTCTAGATGATCATCTTGAAAACCTGCTTTACCTGAAAAAGATTATTATTGGGAATAAAGCTTATTTTTTACGGAAAAGCCTCTCACAACACTCTGAAGAGTTAGATAAGAATCAGGTTTCAGAGTTTCTGCAATTATTTGAGAACAATGGTTCTCAAATCCCTGAAGACAGTGAACTATTCTCTCTTTGGAAAAAAGAATTTATTGAGTGGAATTTAAGAGGGTATTTTTAAAGCAGGCTTAAGTAGTAGTAAGAATTACAGTATAAATTATAAACACAGATAAGAGTACACCTGCTTCCCATTTGTCCAGTTTCTTCTTTTTTCCTGTAAACATAGCGACAAAAAGAAATAAGGTTCCTCCTGCCAGTAAATAAAGTTCAGTGTTAAATTCAATTTTATATAAAACCGGTTTGATAAGTGCACTAATAGGAAGTATAAATAAAATATTAAAGATATTTGATCCAATAATGTTCCCAACAGCAATATCATTGTTCTTTTTTATAACAGCTACTACCGATGTTGCTAATTCTGGCAAGGATGTTCCCGCGGCTACAATGGTTAATCCAATGATTTTTTCTGATACACCAAAAACTTCAGCTATATAAATAGCACTATTTACAACAAGCTTACCTCCGAAAACCAATCCAAATAATCCAACAAATAAATACACCCAAATTAATAAATTAGAAAGTTTCTTGTGATTTGTTTCTGTAACAAATTTCTCTGTTTTTAATTGTTTATAAACATAATATAGAAATAAGATAAAAAACACCAATAAAATCAGTCCATCAAATCGTGATATAAAAGCTGAGCCAGAGTTAAAAAAATTATTTGCTAAGAAAATTAAAATAATTAACGCAAACAGCGAAAAAGGAATTTCCTTCCAAACTGTACTTGATTTTACGGTTAATGGAGCAATTAATCCTGCAATTCCAAGGATGGCAAATAAGTTAAAAAGATTACTTCCAATAACATTTCCTAAAACAATATCCTGATGATTTTGAAACGATGCAAACGAATTCACAACCAATTCGGGAGCTGAAGTGCCAAAAGCAACAACTGTTAACCCAATAGCTAGATCGGAAATATTGAATTGTTTAGCTAAGGCCGAGGCTCCATCGACCAGCCAGTCAGCTCCTTTTAGAAGAAGTACAAACCCTAAAATTAGTAGTGTTATTTGAAGTAGCATTTATTATAAATTAAATTTTATTTTTTAAAGATAAAATATACAGCCAATATTAAAAAGATAAAACCCACAAAGTGATTCCATCTGAAACTCTCATTTTTAAAAACGAGCATTGTAAAAACTGAAAATACAATAAGTGTAATTACCTCCTGTATAACTTTAAGCTCAACTAAAGAGAATGGCCCTCCATATTTGCTATATCCAATTCTGTTTGCCGGAACCTGAAAGCAATATTCAAAAAATGCAATTCCCCAACTTATCAATATAATCGATACTAAACCAAGTTTATTAAACCATTTAAGCTCGGCAAATTTTAAATGACCATACCAGGCTAACGTCATAAATGTGTTGGACATTACCAGAAGCCCAATAGTTAGTATTCCTTTCATTAAGTATTGATATTTAATACAACATATGCATTTGTTGGAAACGCTCTGTAAATAGCCCGTAAATCGTCAGCGGGCATTTTAATTACAATTGTAGGATTATATTCTGATTTTTGAAAACGAATGAAATGAAATATTTCTTTATAAATATTTTTCACATTTATTTTAGCTTTAAATATAAATCGTACAAATTTATGTTTAAATGTAGGATTTAAATCCTGCTCAAATATGATATGAATTCCATGATCTAATTCAAGTTTCATGAAAGCTGGTTTTTGAATAAGTGTATCGGGCTGATAGGCATTTAAGGCGGCTTCGGCTGTGTCTTTTGGAGCATTTCTAACTACTATAGGTTCTTTAACTATGGTTGCCCATTGTGATTGTATTTTTAGAGCTTGCGAAAATAGTTTCACATATTCCATGTTAGGTAGTTTTTTTAACACCTTATCATCCTTAAAATTATTGATGTGAGTTTCGTGTATAATTACTCCCTTAATTGAAAGACACACAATACTATCGTGAAGATTTATAATTAACTGAATTGAATCTTGCTCCGAAAGTTTTAATAAGGCCTGTTTATACGAGCTTTCTTTTACAAGAGATTCCAAATCAGGATGATTGTATACACTGTCATATTGCTCAACAAATAAAGAATCTGCTCTCACTAAACGTTTAAATTCGTTTATTTTATGCAAAGGAGAAACTCCAACATGAATAACAAATGTTAACAATATAATTAGACCTGCCGATTTTAAAATCTTAAACTTATTGATTACAAAGAAACTACTGATCAATTGCCATTCATGAAGGCTTCTGAATAAATTTAATTTCATAATAAAATTAGTATATATAAACTTTTGATCCAACTGATAAGGAATTATAAATCAATTCAAGATTCTCGTCGTTTAGCCTTATACAACCGTGAGTTACAGGCAAACCCAGAAATCTCTGATAAAGTGTTCCGTGAATTAAATATCCTTGACCAAGATTTAACGCATAATCGCCTAAAACACCATATTCAAATCGCGAAAAATGATTTGCCGATGGCACGGGTATTCCCTCCTCAACAAAAGCCCAGTCGGGTTTTTTCCATACCGGAGATGTTGTTTTACCCTGTATCCTAAATTCACCTTTAGGTGTTTTGAACATCCATTGCTGCTGATCACCATTTTTTAATAAAATATAACTTCCTGTTGAGCATTTATCCTTTTTGATTGTTTGAGTTCCTTTATGCAATGTAAATTCATTTGATGCACTGTTTATAACTAAATAATAGGAACGCGGAGTTTTTGAAGCTAGTTTTTTATCAAGTGCTTTCAATTCTTTTTCTAAACCATTTTGGGCTTTTAGTAATTCATCCTGTTGATCTATTGCAAGAACCTTTTCGTGAAATTTTATGCTTATAAGTATTTTTTGTAATAAAATTGTGAATAAAAATAAACATACTATGATTATCACTACGCTGGAAATCTTCCCAAAAAGCTGAATCTGTTTATTGTATTTTATATAATCAATCAGGCTTTTCACTCTTATTGATTTAAATGCCTGTTTAAGTTTAGCTAAATTATTCATTTACTGATTTATAAATTTCGTTAAGTGGTTTTGTTGAACCTACTATTGTTACAATAGTGCCTGGCTTACATACTTCAAATAATTTGTCCATATCTTCGTTATGCAAGGCAACGCATCCATCGGTCCAATCTATACCTTTACCTCCATTACCGTGAATTTCGATTAGATTTCCAATTTTAGCATCTTTACCAATAATCCCATTCTTTTTATTTGAAACAAATCGTTTTTTATCTTCATCATTTGGATAGTTTAATAAGAGAGCCTTATAGTATTTAGTTTCTCCATTCTTTTTCAATCCAACGATCTTATAATAACCTTCAGGTGTGGTTTTATCGCCTTGATAATTCTTATCACCAATCCAGTTTGTACCCAATTCAATGGTGTATCTCACTTTTAATTCTCCTTTTTTATATAAAAGACATTCGCGATTGTATTTATCAATAATTATAGAATAGGAGTGGCTTTTTTTAGAATCTAAAATGGTTTTTTCAATCAACTTTTTCCAATCCGGGTAGCTTTTAAAATATTCTTCAATTAAATTATCGTAGTTATCTGATATCTCGTTTAAGCTTAACTCGGCTGTAACTAATTTTTCATCAGCTATTAAATATTCAGATTGCTTATACGCAAGAATAACCTCATTCAAAAGTAATTTGCAATTAGCTAATTTGTTGGTAATTTGTCCATTAAAAGGGAAATTGCCGAATTGTTTATTTAATGAGTCAATTTGTCGTTGCAGTCTCGATATACGAACACTTATATTATTTTCAATTTTTACAAGATTATGAGCCGACTGCTCGATTGCCTTTAATGAAAAAATATTGGATTGATTGGCATTTTTCTCAACAAGTTTATAATTTCTTGAGATAAAAAATTTTTCATTTTCAATATTCCATTGTGTCATGGCAGAATCAAAACATAATTTTGCTTTAATGTATAAATCTCTTGAATATTTTGACGCATGGAATTTCTCTGCTTTAGCAAGATTTGATCTTGCAACAGACATTAATCCAATAGGAGGTTTTTGTTTAAAATTAACAACCAAAATCACAATAGTTAAGCTGGTTAAGGTGTAAATAATCAGCCATTTAAAGTATCTCATACTCATTTATTCTCTATGTAATCTTTTATAAAAAATACCCCGGATGATTACAACCGGGGTAAAATAAGTGTAATTCATTTATAATTATTTTCTGCCTTTTACATTCGATTTGTATTTAGCAATAACTTCTGTTAATTCTGTATTAATTGAAGTTGCTTTTTCCTTTGAAGCTTTAACCATATCCAATGCTGTTAAATATTCATTTGCACTAAATTTAGTTTCAGCATTCGTAAGAGTTGTTTCAATAACATTTAACTCTTCTTTGATAGCCAAAAGTGCTGTAGCACCTTCTTTACCTTTTGGTGCTTCTTTTATTAACTGTCTGTTTGTTTCAATTAATGTTTTTACTTCAGCCGTTGTATTTTGTACTTCAACTTTTACTTCTTCAATACGAGTTAAGGTATTTTGTAAAACACTTTGCGCCATTACAGTAACAGCATCAAGTTGTGTTTTTGCATCAGAATAGTTTTTTATAAACTTTGATTTCTGATTTTCGATGTTTACCATAACCGATTTCATTGAATCCTGAAGTGCCACAAAACCTTCGTATTGATATTGCTCAGCTCCGGCTGTTTTAGCTGCTTCAATTGCGGTATTTGCTGCATCAATTTCTACCTGTGGTACTTTTGAACAGCTTGTAAATAAAAGGGCTGTTAATCCTAAGGTTGTTAAACCAATTAAAAATTTGTTTTTCATTCTTTTTTAAATTTAAATTTTAATGTTTTTTTTATTTTATCTCAACTTATATAGCGCACTTAATTTTTAAAAAAGTGTATTCTATAATATTTTTAATCTATCTGATCATTTTGTGTATTGAGACGGAAAGAATTTAAAAAGTAACAAAACCCTATTCCAAATTCTCAAGGATTTCTATTTTAGACCCATTCAAATTACATTTAATAATAATATTCTGATCATTTAAGCTGTAGTTTACCCGAATAAAGTAAACTGATTTAGGATTTTCTACTTTTTCTGAATAGGCGATTTCACCACTTGAATAGTTGCGATTTAAATAATCCTTTAATTGAGGAGGAATGTCACTATCAGAAATAATTTCTGAAGTTTCTATCCATTGTCCTTTTTCATCAAAAACAGAAGTGTAAAAAGTTCCCTTCAAATAAAATTCAATGTAAAACTGTTCATTATTGCTCGTCCAGTTATCAATTTTTAAATTTGGGAATTTATCTGAAAAAGCCTTTGTGATAGATTCAGGAAGGTTATCATCCTGTGCATATATAGTTGCACTTAAACTAACTAATAACAAAAAAACTATTTTTTTCATTTTATCATATTTTATAAGTTTTAATTATGACGTTAAATATTAAATTTGTAACAATTCTATGATCGAAAAATGAAGAACCAAACAATCAATTTATTAAAAGATGATGAAATAATCGGTTTAATTAAAACTGAGGGTTCTTCAAAATATTTTGAGATTCTTTATAAGAGATATTATCAGAAGGTATTGGATAAATGCTATAGTTTTGTTAAAAACAGGAGTGTGGCAGAAGAACTTGCAGAGGATATTTTTTCGAAAATATTTGAGAAACTCCCAACATTTAAACAATTGTCTTCTTTTTCATCATGGTTATACTCAGTTACATATAATCACTGTATAGATTACTTAAGAAAAAAGAAAAAACTTCATTACCCAAGTTGGAATCTGGAAAATGAAATCCCAGAGATAATAGATGAGACAGAAGAATCTGTAGAAAATATTAATTATGATAATTTACTTGTCATACTGGAACTTATACACCCTGAAGAGAAAGCTTTATTACTAATGAAATACCAGGATAATTTATCGATGAAACAAATAAGCAGTGCTTTAAGAATAAGCGAAGATGCTGCTAAAATGAGATTGAAAAGAGCCCGGACCAGAGTCATTTATCTTTATGCAGAGAAGTATCAAAAAGGATAGATGTAGTTACTTATTAATTTTTTTTCGTCAATATATAAAAAGTAAATCATGAATAACTTTGTTAAAAGAGTGATTGAAGGAAACGGGATTACACCTCCCATAATTTGTTTAAATGCTTTTAATTCTAATTTTAATGATACAATAAATGTTGAATGGTTTGACCGTGCAGATCATTTTGAAGCAATTTTTTATAAAGATAATCTTGAGCATATAGCAATTTTCGATTTATCAGGAAGTCTTGTTGAATATAAATTGTTTCTCCCAGTTGAATTCTTACCCGAAGCGATTAAAACCTACCTTGAAAGCAAAGGTGAAATTATGAACTCAGTATTAATAAACAAGGGGAATACCATAGAATATGAAGTTATTGTCAGAGATGCCAATTTTACTAGATACCTGATTTTGCTTTCTGATTTAGGAAAAGTGATAGAGGAAAAAAAACTATAAATCAATACAGCATTCTTAACGTGAGTTCGATTTAACAAGTAATTTATTATAAAGATTATTAATAGGATGAAAAATTTGTTATACTCTTGGAATAGTAGAATAATGGAGTAATAGAGCTTCTTACCACATAATTAGTCCAATATTCCATTTTTCCATCATTCCTTATATGCTTCTTTAAGTAAATCATTGTTAATCTATCACATAAATTGTTTCTTAATCGAGCCGACGTTACTTAGTGTATGCGATATCAGAAACAACACTAAAAACTGCAATATTTACGTCTAAAAATTTTTCCCTTACTTTTTAGTTACCCCATATTAGGATTCTCGTCTAAACAGTAAATAAATCAAATAACTATGTTCATAGATAATAACATAAAACAACAACGAGAAAACAGAATCGCTTTAATTATAAGCCTTATAGTTATGACCATATTAGTTATAGCTTTACTGTTGCTCTAAAACAAAAACACATAAACGTTAGATAGTCAGTGGTTTACCAAGTAATTTGTGGTTCATTAAATTGCTATTTCTTAATTTTTTGTGTAACTTGTAAAAAATTATAAATAGAATTATTATGAAGAAAACAATTATTTTATTAGTAAGCATATTTATTACAGGTGGATTCTTTTCTGCAAGCGCTCAAAACAAATTTGAAAAAACCATTGAGAAAGATGGTGTAAATTTTTCTTATAAATGGAAACCATCTGAACTTTTCAAAAAGGATAGTCCATTAGCATTAGTAATTAAGATGGAAAACACAAATGACAATCCAGTAAAAGTAACTTTCAATGTAAACTACTATTGGGGAATGGATTTAAAAGCTACTAGTAACCAACAAGAAATTACAATAAAACCTAAAAAGAGCTTTACCCACAACGTAAAAAAACAAGGTTTTGATAATTTTTCGTTTACAAACGAAGACTTAAAAGATGAGGCCTTCAATTTTGAATTGGTTAAAATAACAGTAGAAACTCTTCCTAAAGCAAAATAATTATGAGTAGAAATTCTGACAAGGTAGGACCTAAGTTTTATATATGGTTTTTAGGCATTTTGTTTGCAGCATCACTTATTACAAATCTATTCTTATTAAGAGGCGAAAGTGAGGGAATGATCACACAGCAAAAATTGCAAGAAACAAATGCTCAAATTGCCCAGAAGCTTCAAATGGCGAAAAATGAAATGAATAAATTTAGAGGTGTGTCGACTAAAATGGATGAAGTTGTTAAAGATGCTACCCAAAAACTTGAAGAAAAGGAGAGAAAAATAAGAGTGCTGTTAAATGATAAGAAATTAAAAGAAGCTGAAAGTCAGCGCTTATTGCATGAAATAGATTCAATTAGAGAAAAATATGTAGATGTAATTGATTCTTTATTTATTGCCAGACAGCTTAATAAAACCTTAAACGGCACTATTAATTTTATGGTTAATAGAATTGATGAACTGAGCACAAAACTTGGATATGCGAGCAGATTAGATATAGATGGTTTAACGGTTAATCCGCTTAAAAAAAGTTTTGCCAATAAGGAAATGCAAACAGCCATTGCTAAGAGAACAATAAAAATAAAGATTTGCTTTGATGTTATGGATAATAAAGTGACAGATCCGGGAATGAAAGATTTTTATATTCGAATTTTATCACCTGATGCAGAAGTCCTTTCTGATTCAGATGCTCCATTAACTTTTATACACCCTGAATTTAAGCAGAAAGTTGTATATTCACAACAAGAAACCGTTAATTATAAAAATCAAAAAATTAATGTTTGCTCGAATTGGGCAGGAACAGAAAATTATAAGCCTGGACTTTATATCGTTGAAGTATTTACTAAAGAAAATAAATTAGGAATGACAACATTTACTTTAAAATAGAAAGGAATTCTTTTCGAGTAATATTTATAAGCTAATTCAAATTTAGAATTAGCTTTTTTTAAATTGTAACCTAAAAGTTCATGTTAGTAAAAGATTCAACTTATTTAATTAAGTTTCTGAATATGAAGAAAAGAATATTTCTATCGGTAAAACATTATAAACACTTTTACGTTTTTAATTCCAAAAACAATGAGCTAACATAATTTTAGTAATTAATCTCAAGTAATTACTAATTTAGTAATTTATTAATTATAGATAATAGCAATGAAAATTCTTGTAGTTGAAGACGAACTAAAAGTTGTTGAATTTTTAAAAAAAGGTCTTGAAGAACAAGATTATGAAGTTGATATAGCTTTTGATGGACAAATGGGTGAACGGCTTGCTGTTAAAAATACCTATGAAATTATTCTTTTGGATGTAATTTTGCCATATATGAACGGTTATGAGTTATGTAAAAAAATAAGGGTTAAAAATCAGAAAGTACCAATCATAATGCTTACAGCTCTTGGTACTACTGATGATAAGCTTACAGGTTTTGATTCAGGGGCAGATGATTATCTTGTGAAACCATTTGAATTTAAAGAATTAATTGCTAGAATAAAAGCGCTCACAAAAAGAACATCTGGAATAATTCAAACCCAAAATACACTAAAAATTTCCGATTTGATTTTAGATATTGACAAAAAGAATGCACAGCGTTGTGGAAAAATCATAGAACTTACTGCAAAGGAATTTGCTTTATTAGAGTTTTTAATGAGAAATAAGGGTCGCGTAGTTTCAAGGGTTGAAATAGCTGAAAAAGTATGGGATATTACTTTTGATACAGGTACAAATGTGGTTGATGTTTATATTAATATTCTAAGAAAGAAGATAGATAAGGATGTTGATAACAAGCTTATTCACACAAAAATAGGACAAGGTTATATTTTCGATGATAAATAATGGAAATTCGTAAAAGACTCACATATCAATTTATTGCAATTGTTGCGCTAATATTGTTTTTATCATCTTTGGCAATTTATATTTCTTTTTCAAAAAGCAGAAAAGAAGAGTTTTACGATAGACTAGCTAACAAAGCAAGATTGGTTGCTCAAATGTTAATCGATATTGATGAAATAAATGCTGATTTGCTAAAAAAAATTGAAAAAAATAATCCTTTAAGCTTACCTAATGAAAAAATTGTAATTTTTGATTACTTAAACAATCAAATTTATAGTTCGGATGAAACAAATGTTTTAAAAATTCCTGAAAACTACATTGACAAAGTTAGAATTGAAGAAAAAATTAGATATATACAAAAACCATATGAAATATTAGGAGAATTTTACACAAGTGAATTTGATCGTATTGTTGTTTTTGCTGCAGCAACTGATATTTTTGGAATAAATAAGTTGAAACGACTTAGATTGATTTTGTTCGTTGTATTTATTTCAGGTTTATTTATAATATATTTTGCAGGTCATGTATTTGCAGCTCGTGCATTAAATCCTGTTACAAATATCATTTTACAAGTAAATTCGATAGGTATTACTAATCTTGACCAAAGAATTGATGAGGGAAATGGTACTGATGAACTTGCCCGATTAGCAAAAACCTTTAACGGAATGTTGCATCGTTTGGAATCAGCATTTAAAATTCAAAAAAACTTTATTGCCAATGCTTCGCATGAGCTAAGAACTCCATTAACAGCAATTAGTGGACAAATAGAAGTTCTGTTAATGAAAGATAGAAAAACTGGTGAGTATCAAGAAACTTTGATTTCTGTGCTCGATGACATGAGAAACCTAAATCATTTAGCAAACAAGTTATTACTTCTTGCACAGGCCAGCTCTGAAACTACCGAGATTACTTTTACAAATTTACGCATAGATGATACTTTATGGAACTCTCGTTCGGAAATTATAAAACGTAAACCCGAATATTCTATTACCATTTCTTTTAGCGAAAATATAACAGACGAGGGCAATTTTACAATATATGGTAATGAATTACTTCTAAAAACGGTAATAATAAATTTAATCGATAATGCATGTAAATACTCCCCTGATAAAAGTGCAACAATATTTGTGGATACTAACAATAAAAAACTGGTTATTCATTTTATAGATAAAGGAATTGGAATACCAACTGATGATGTAAAAATGATATTTCAACCATTTTATCGTGCAAAAAATGCAATGGGAGAAAGAGGTCATGGACTAGGGCTTTCGCTTGTAGATAAAATTATTTCTCAACATGGCGGGAAAATTGAACTTACTACAGAAGTAAATAGTGGATCTGATTTTATGATTTATTTGCCATTACCATCAAAATTTTAATTGTATTTTAATCTCGTTTTCATTTCTTATTAATTCCAGTAAGATATTATTGTTAAAAATAATATTTATGGAAAAGATTTCAGTAATATTAACTACGTATAATGCAGAAAAAACAATCCAATCTACCTTAGATTCAATCTTTAATCAAACAGGTTTAAATTCTGATTTTTGTTTGGAATTATTAGTAATTGATGATTGTTCAACTGATTCCACTACAAGTATTCTTAGAAAGAATAATATAAATTATTTTCAAACAAATATTAATTCTGGAGGTCCTAATAAAGGACGAAATATTGGTTTAAATAATGCAACCGGAGATTACATTTGTTTTATTGATCATGATGATTTATGGGATTCTGAAAAAATCAGGAAGCAGCTTAAAGTTATAAAAGATGTGCCAATAGTTTCGACAGGTTACAAAGTAGTAAATTTAAAAAACGGAAAAGTCATAATTCGATCTCATAATATAGAAAAAGTATTTTACTATGAAAAGAACCAGACTTTTTTAAATAAAGTTTCAAAGTCAAAAGATGGACAACAAGCATATTTTAGCACATTAATGATACGTAGTGAATTAAAGAATGTACTGTTCGAAGAAAATTTTGGAATGATTGATTATGATTATTTTCTTAGACTATTTGAAAATAAGGAATCAGCAGAATTGGGAGAATGCTTGATGACCAGGATTATGAATGGAGACAATCTCTCATTAAATATCGATTATCGGTTAAAGGATTATTATTATTCGTTGCTTGTTTTAGAAAAATACCGTACAAAATATAGAAAACAAGTTGATTTAGCTATAAAAAGGATAAATGGATCAAGAGCGAGATATCATTATTTAGTAAATGAAATGGACAATGCTCGTTTATATTTCAGAAAATCTTCTATAGAACTTAAGACAGTTGCATATTTTCTTTCATCATACTTCGGAAATCAATTTGTAAAGGATAATTTTAATATTTTTGGTTAGATGTAAAATCCTTTTCTTTTAAAAGTATTTTTTTAGTGATAGTTGTTATTTCACCCCTATACAAACTTCCTATACTCATTATAAATATTGTAATTAGTATAAATGAAATGATAAAAGGATTTATATTTAGTTTAACTTTTATCAATTCCAGTAATCCGGCAATAATTACTATAATAATAGGAGAATAAAATATCTTTTTTTGATTCCAATTTATATTGTATTTCTTAGTTTCAATGTGTTTAATACACAAAATGATAAAAAAATCAGAAATTCCTATAGCTAATAAAGGAGCATAAATTTTTAAATGTGGGATTAGTAAAATATTTATACTTATGGCTAGTATTGCACCAATAATGTTCGTATACATTAACATCTTAGTATCTTTAAAGTACAATACAGGTGCTGTAAAAACCATAAACTGACTCTTTAGTATTAATAAAGTTATTATTATTGGTACAAAACTATAAGCTTCTTGGATATTCGAATCGCAGAAATAATACAGATATAACATAACGGGAATAATTGAACTTATAATAAGTACTTGAGATACTAATATAAAAATATTAGCGACTTGTCGAATAGATTTTTCATTTTGTTTAATACCGGATTTAAAGTATCCATAAATCTCCGGCTGGACCGCATTATTGAAACCATGAATAATCATTCGGATTCCCAAAGCAAATCTTGTTACAGTTTCGTATAAACCTAAATTTACCGGATATTTTTCTAAAAGATATCGATCTGCATATGTCATTATCCATAGTATTAATTCATAGTAAAAAATGGGAATAGCAAATTGATTTATTTGTTTGAATATTTGTCGATGGTAATTAACGCCATATGAATAAAGGATATAAACTAATATAAAAACGCCAGTTATTAAACTACTAATAAAAATTCCATATAAATATCCCTTGAATGACATTTCAATAAAAAACAATCCTACAACTTGGCCAATTCCTCGTAATAAACCGGTTGAAATATTAAATATAGTATAAAAAAATACTTTCTTTTGATTTCGTAATAGGGCGGTTAGTGCAGTGTTTAGCGATCTGTTAATTCCAATTATAATTGCAATTGGACCATAAACAGAAAACGATTGTAGTTCTGGCTGAATAAATATTCTACCAGGCAAATCAGATAAAAAAAGAAATAGTAAGAATAAAAACAATCCCCTAAGAATTATCGAAATAAAAAAAGTTGAAATAAATTTGTTAAATTCAGGTTTTGAATCAACAAAATCATAATAAAATCTTGAAATTACGTTTCCTCCTGAAAAACTTGCAATTAACCAACCAAATACTACAATTGATTCAATGATAGCTATGTGCGAAAAATCGACAGCATTAAGTTTCGTTGGTCCTTCAATAAAAGGTAGAATTAAAATATTTATAATTGAGGGGAATGTCCCGGTAAGACCATAAAGAATTAAAGTTTTAAAATTTTTTTTTGAGCCCAATGTCATTTTGAAATTTTAAGCTAAGTAAATTAAAATTGTAATGCACAGATATGGTTAATCGTATTTTTAATCGAATTTTAATCTCGTTTTCATTTAGAGTTAATAACTTGAAACTAGTTTTGTTTCAGAAAATATTATTAATCATTTAATAAATAGGGGAAATGGACACAATGAAAACAAGACAAATTGCTTTAGTTCTAGGACTAGCTTTGGCAGTAATTTTTTCGGGAATCTTTTTTGTTTCAAATAATTCGCTAAAAAAGAATTTAAACAAAGAAAAAATTAAATCGGAAGAACTTTTATCACAAAAATTGAATCTGGATAAATCGCTGGATAAAATAAAAAGAGATTTAAGTAAAATGAAAGATTTGAATGTAGACAAAAACAAAAAAATTAATGATCTAACACAAGACATCTCTAAAAAAGATGCTGAAGTTAAAAAGCTAATTGCTCAGAATGCATCTTTAAAAACATTAGAAAAGAAGGTAAAAGAACTCGAGGATTTAAAAGATAAACTTAATGCTGAGTTATATGCTTTAAAATCAGCAAATGACAATCTTAAGTTTGAAAATATGACAATTAGTGAACAACTCGCTATGGTATCACAAGATAAAGAAAAACTAATTATTAATAACACAATCTTAAAAGCAATAGCTGGTAATAATTATAGAATCGAAGCTGTAAGAGGAAAGAATGATAAACTAACTGTACAGGCACGAAAAACACAAAAACTTGTTGTTACGTTTGATTTACCAACTGATGTTGGTGATAATATAAGTTTTAAATTGTTAACACCTGATGGTAAGGAGTTTGAAAGCAAGAATAACGAATTAGCTGCCATAAATATTTTGGAAAATTCAGATAATTTTTATGCGAGTATAGAAGAAATGGGAGAAATAGGAACAAAACGTATAGAAATGACATACAAACCAAATGAAAAATTGGGAAAAGGAGTTTATGAATTCGAAATATATAACGAAACTACGTATATTGGGAGTACCCAACTAAGGCTACGGTAGTAATTGATGAAACCGGGCACTAAGCCCGGTTTTTTTTTGATCTTTTTTGAAAAACCTAAAGTTGATTATATGAAAATTTTGATAATAACAATCTTAACTTCTGTTTGTCTTTTGGCTTGTAAATCAAAGAGAGAAATTAGTTTAATAAATGATAATCAGATTATAGATGAGCAATATTCTGATTCTATTCCAGTTGAAAATGAAGATGAAACGATAATTATAAAAGAGGAAAATTTGATTTCAATTGAAGACTCTGAACCAATTCTGCCAGACGAAAAGTTTTTCGTAATTATAGGTAGTTTTAGAATACTAAATAATGCAATTTCTTTTAATAATCAGTTACAAACAGAAGGTTTTGATTCTCAAATTCTACAAAACGAAAACGGATTATATAGAGTTTCAATATTTGCTTTCAAAGAAATAAATGAAGCCAGAAATAAAGTCTATTTTATTCGTAAAAATTATCCAAAATATTACGATGTGTGGTTATTAAAAAAGCTGACATAGTTTAAATACCAAATAATTTAATCAGATCTTAATTTGGTTTTCATTTTATCCTAATTCTGAAAGGATAACTTTCCAGTGAAATTATAGATTCTAGTATTAACTTTTAAAACTAAAAAAATGTCACGTTCATTAAAATTAAAACCATTCTGGAGAAAAAATAAATCACCTAGGCGTGATAAAGAAACAAAAACTACAATTAAGAATAGTTTGTTAAAATCAACAAATCATGAAAGTAATTATAAATTGGAAAGCACCTTAGATGGTCGGAGTATTTCGTTATTGATCTTAGCAGTCGTTACTCTATTTTTTACATCTTGTGTAAGCACTAAGAAATTTGAAACAACACAGGAAGAGTCAAAACAAAATGCTTTCAATTTTGATAAATGCAAAGAAGAATACAACTCTATTGTTGTTCAAAATAAAGATTTATCAAGAAATATCATAGATCTGGAAAATGCCCTGGCAAATGAGAAAAATAAGTATAATCTTTTGGAACAACAATACGAATATTTTAAAAGCACAAACACTAATCTTCTGGACAGGTTATCTGATTTGGCAGTAGTTAATAAAACAGGAGCAGAGAGCATTAAAAAGTCTATGGAAGCAATGAATGAGCAAAACAAATATATCAAAGATCTTACTTATTCGATGCGGCAAAAAGATTCGTTAAATCTCGTTTTAGTTATGAATTTGAAAAGATCTTTAGCTGATATCGATGATGAAGATATAAATATTGAAGTTAAAAAAGGGGTTGTTTATATCTCTTTATCAGATAAACTGTTGTTTAAATCAGGCAACTACGAACTAAATCAAAAAGCTGAAGAAGTTCTTGCGAAGATCGCTAAAGTACTTAATGATCATAAAGCATTGGATATATTAGTTGAGGGTCATACTGATAATGTTCCGATTTCAACAGCATGTATGTCAGATAACTGGGATTTAAGCGTAAAAAGAGCAACAACCGTTGTAAGGCATCTGCAGACAAAGCATAATATTGATCCAGCAAGGATGACAGCAGGGGGAAGATCTGAGTATATTTCTAAGACAACTAACGAAACTGTTGAAGGTAAATCTATAAATCGAAGAACTGAGATTATTATTCTTCCAAAGTTAGATGAATTCTTTGAATTACTAGAACCTCCAACGAATTAGTACTTCAAATAGAAAGTAATATTTCCCAGCAATCCGTTTACTTCTATTTAATCCCTTGATTGTTGAAAAACAGCAAGGGATTATCTTTATAAAATGATTTCTAAGTAAATAATTTTAGGTACCTTAGAATTAAGATTTTTTTTTTTTTATTTAATCGAAATTTAGTGATTCGGAAAATTATGTTATAATAACGGTTTTTAAGCAATATTATTTAAAAGCTACAAATCAAAATTCAAATTCAGGGTTCTAGTTAATTTATAAAAACAAAGGAATAAATTTTTCACGTTCTTCTGCAAGGAACTTAGCTAGATCTTATAGAATAGATTTAGTATAAGTTTTGTAATTTTATCAGTAAATTCTATTGCACCAAATTACCCATCAAGTTCTCTAAAGTGCCTATTTCGGTGTACGAAACACCGTAGCTACGCCCAAAGTTCCCTGCAGCAACAACAAAAAGATCATCTTTTGATAATGGATAATTATTAATTAAATTGGTTAATGCCACTGATAAGAACTCATGTGATGTTTCTTTGGGCTCCATATAATCAGCAATAACACCATAGCTCAGAGCCATTTCGCGCATGGTTCGCTTCGAGTAACATTGAGCAAATATGGGTTTTGCTCCACGATATGCTGCCAGGCTTCGAAGTGTTCTTCCTGAAGTGGAATCGGCAATAATTGCTTTTGCATCAAGTCTGATTGATCCTTTTACTGCTGCTTTACACAAATACGCTGAAATTGGATTATTAATAATTACGGTTTGTATGTCATTAAATGGCTCTTTTGTATGTTCAATTTCCATTGCAATTTTTGCCATGGTACGAACCGATTCAACAGGATATGCTCCATTTGCTGTTTCGCCACTTAACATAATAGCATCTGTATTTCTGTAAACTGCGCTCGCAACATCATTCACTTCGGCACGTGTTGGCCTGGGGTTATCAATCATGGAATGTAGCATTTGTGTTGCAATAATAACTGGTTTTCGTCTTTCAATACATTTCCCGATTAGAAATCGTTGTAAGCCGGGAATCTTTTCATATGGAATTTCAACTGCTAAATCGCCCCGGGCAACCATTACACCATATGCATGATCCAAAATCTCATCTATATGATCAACTCCTTGCTGATTCTCAATTTTTGCAATAATTTTAATTTTACTTTTTTGTTCATCTAATAAATTCTGAATTGCTAAAACATCTTCTTTACTGCGAACAAATGAGTGTGCAATAAAATCAATATCCTGATCAATAGCTAATTGAATAAATTCTTTATCTCGTTCACTAACAGAAGGTAAATTAAACGAAACATTTGGAACATTAACACCCTTTCGACCTTTAACCTTACCATCACTTGAAGCTTCGCATACGAGAGCATCATTTTGTTTTTTAATTACTTTAAGCTCAATATACCCGTCATCAATTAAAATACAGGTTTTATCAGGAACGTCTTTAACAAAATCAATATACGAAACATAAATGCATTCGTCAGTTGATTCTTTTGTAGGATCGCCTTTTATCAAAATTTGTTGTCCCTTTTTCAATTGAACAACATGATCGGTTTTTGCTGTTCTAACTTCAGGTCCTTTGGTATCAATTAAAAGGGCTATTTTTTCAGAAACCTGTCGAACATCATGAATAACTTTTAATGCTCCTTCTTTGGATTGGTGAGCTGTATTCATTCTAACAACATCCATCCCCTCATGAAATAAAGATTTGATAAATTCGGGTGTACAAGTTCTGTCAGAAATGGTAGCAACAATTTTAGTTTTTTTGATCATGTACTTGTTATTGAATTTGTAATTATTTGATTTTTAATCTAAACCGTGATTAACTTTATTTTTTAATTGATGAGTAAATTTATCAAAAAAAAACCTTTTAACTTACTTCCTGTTTTATTTTTCTGCGAAGTATTTGCAAAATTCTGTTATTCCACAACTTTCACATTTTGGTTTGCGGGCAATACACACGTATCGTCCATGTAAAATCAACCAATGATGTGCAATGGGAATAAGATTTTCGGGGATATACTTTACCAGTTGTTTTTCTGTTTCCAAAGGAGTTTTTGCGTTGGTAGTTAAACCTATTCGTTTTGAAACTCTAAAAACATGTGTATCGACAGCTAAAGTTGGTTTGTGAAATACTACTGATGCAATAACATTGGCTGTTTTACGTCCTACACCGGGCAATTTTTGAAGCTCATCAATGTCGCTCGGAACAATTTCATTAAAAACTTCTGTGAGCATTTTCGACATTCCAACTAAGTGTTTTGCTTTATTGTTCGGGTATGAGCAAGTTTTTATAAACTCAAAAACTTCTTCAACTGAAGCTTGTGACATTTCATAGGCGGTGGGAAAACGTTCCAAAAGGGCAGGAGTAATCATGTTCACTCTTTTATCGGTACATTGGGCACTTAAAATAACTGCAACAAGCAATTCAAAAGGAGTGCCATAATCGAGTTCCGTTTCTGCAATTGGCCGTTCTTTTTTAAAATACTCAATAACTTTTTCGAAGCGCTCTTTCTTGTTCATATTTTTTAAAACAATTGAAAACCAAAAATAAGGAAAAAAACAGTTAAAATCTGAAACCCGCCTGCCGGCGGGCCATAGCCGTCAAGCTAAG
>DMBU01000076.1 GCA_003446015.1 Bacteroidales bacterium
TCATGGAATTATTTCAATGGAAATAGGGAAAGAATCGATTAAAAAAGGAGAAATAGTACATGTACGACAGATTTAATCGCAAAATAAATTACCTCAGAATTTCAGTCACCGACAGATGTAATCTCCGATGCGTATACTGTATGCCTGAAGAAGGAGTAAAACTTTTAGATCATCAGGATATTTTATCCTTTGATGAAATTGTTGAGCTTGCCAAAGCAGCAGTTCGAAAAGGAGTCGATAAAATCAGAATAACAGGTGGCGAACCTTTGGTTCGAAAAGGAATAATTGATTTAGTGAGAATGATTGGAGAGATTGATGGAATTAAAGATTACTCCATGACAACCAATGCTATTTTATTGGATAAATATGCCGATGATCTTGCCAAAGCCGGATTACATCGTGTCAATATCAGTTTAGACACCTTGGATTCTGAAAAATTTACAAAGATTACACGCGGAGGTGATATTCAAAAAGTTTTTGAAGGTATTCAGGCAGCAAAAAAAGCAGGATTATTACCTATAAAAATAAACTGTGTTATTAAAAAGGATAAAAATGAACCTGATGCTATTGCAGTAGCAAAATTTTGTGAAGAGAACGATTTGCATATTCGATATATTACAGAAATGGATCTTGAAAAAGGAGAGTTTTCTGTTGTTCAGGGTGGTTCTGGTGGGGATTGTGGTTCTTGTAATCGCATTCGGTTAACCGCTAACGGAACAATTAAACCTTGTTTGTTTAGCGATATTGCCTACAGTGTTCGTGAATTAGGGGCAGAAAGGGCAATGGATTTGGCAATTGGAAATAAACCATTAAGCGGAGATATTAATCTTACCGGAAAGTTTTATAATATTGGAGGATAGAATAGCTGTAAGCTTTGAGCTTTTAGATATAATTTCTTAATTAGTTGAATTATGGAAAAACTAAGTCACGTTGATGAAAAAGGTAAAGCCAACATGGTTGATGTTGGTGCTAAGCCTGATCAGAACAGAGTCGCAAAGGCAACAGGGCATATTACTTTAAATCAGGAAACTATTCGATTGATTAAAGACAACTCTATGAAAAAAGGAGATGTTTTGACTATTGCTGAGATTGCAGGTATACAGGGAGGGAAAAAAACAAGCGAGTTAATTCCATTATGTCATCCCCTTCAAATAACCAAATTAGATGTAAAAGCAACTATTGACGAAACAGGTGTTCGTGTTAATTCTGAAGCTCGTTGTGTGGGTAAAACCGGAATTGAAATGGAAGCTTTAACCGCTGTATCTGTTGCTTTGCTAACAGTTTATGATATGTGCAAAGCTGTTGATAAAAATATGAATTTGGATGAAGTTAAATTGATTGAGAAAACAAAAAAGGATATTTGAAAATACATATAAACAGACATTTGTTAAGCTGCCTCAAGAGAGCAGCTTTTTTTTTAAAAAAAGGGAACTAAAAATGTAATGAATTATTTAATTTGATAACTAAATAGGAAATGATTTTAAAAATAGAGGAGAAACAAAGTCATGTTAGTTAATTATTTAAGAAGAACAAAGCATATGTCAGAAGAAAGATATAATAAACTGAAACATTTACTAATTCCGGCCGGATTATTTTCTTTGGCTGTTTCACTTGTTTTAAGCAGGTTTTTTGCTGAATATGAGATGGCTGATTTTTTTGCCGGATTTTTTATAGGTATTTCGATTGTTGCTAACATAGCAGGATTAATTTTTATGAGCAGAATTTGGAAGAAAAATGAAGTTTGTTAAGTGCTTATAGCTAATTTAAAACTAAACTTAAGATAGCTTTTCCTTTTCTGATTCCATCAACTTTACAACTGATATAATCAGGAAAATCAGTTTTTAATTCTGTTAAATTTGAACGGACTTTAGTTTCTATTCCATAAATATCTTTAACAAGGACAACAAATTCCTTATTTCCTAGTGGATTTTTTTCTTCTTCAGTTCTGATGTATTTAAATCGGTAGGATTTACCAATCTGATAATGTGGGTGAACAGGTTCTATTTTTAAATGACCATCGGTATTATATTTGGTAACAGTACATTCAACACCCTGGCCTATTTTGAACTCATAGTGTTCGTACATGTCTTTTTTTAAGGCATATGAACTCTCGTGTTCATCTTTTAAAATATAATAGTTAATATTTTTCTCCAACTTTTTAATCTCAGCAACTTTGAAACAATATTTCTTACCTATTTCCAGGCTGTTTTCTTTTAAATCTGTTTCAGGAATGCTTAAAAACAAGACTCCTTTTTTAATTCGTAAAACCTTGCATTTTAGTTGTTTTGATTCTTTAAGGATGAAACCAGCTGGAAGAGAACACGATATTTCCATCCCGAATTGATCTTTCACCAACACTGCTTTTTCCTTTTCACCAACCGAATTAATTTGATCGACTATTTTTATAAAATCAAAACTATAAATTTCACCAACTTTATAGATTGGATTTTCAGGTTCGAGATATATTTTACCACTGCAATTAATTTTATCAATTGTGCAGTTTATTATCTGATTAACTCCTAAATTATAGTGCTTATAATGAATCGCCTTTAAAAGATGTTTTCCTCCAAAAGGATTCTCAAGAATATAAAAGGATTCATTAGTTCCCGGTATTTCTGTAAATCCGGTTATATTAAACTGGTGAATTTCTCCTTCGGTAAACTTGTATTGATTTTGTTTATTCATATCTCAATACAAAAATACCTATTTTAGGAATCTAAACTAGTAAATAACTAAGGTAAAAGTTTTGTTTTTATTACTTTTGTATCACATAAATTTCGATGAAGATGAATAATATTACAGTGGTCTCAGTAAACATTTCTGAGGAAAAGGGAGTGATTAAAAAGCCGGTTGATAAGATTGTGCTTAATGATAAAGGAGTAGAGAACGATGCACATGCAGGTGACTGGCACAGACAGGTTAGTTTGTTGGCTAAAGAAAGCATTGATAAGTTTGAAGAAGTACTTGGCAGAAAACTGGAATTTGGTGAATTTGCAGAAAATATTACAACAGAAGGCATTACTCTTTATACCATGAAACCAGGTGATTTACTAAAGATTGCAGATGTAGAACTGGAAGTTACTCAGATAGGCAAGAAATGTCATGGCGAAGGTTGTGCTATTTTTAGTCAGGTTGGTAAATGTGTAATGCCCAAAGAAGGAATTTTCGCTAAAGTTTTAAAGACAGGTACAATTAAACCTGGCGACGAAATAAGCTATATTACTAAGGAATAATTTGATTTAATATGGAAAAAAAGGTGCTGTCTGTTAGTTTATCATCAGAACGCGGACCCAAAAAAAAAGTCGACAAATTAATAGTTGATGCTAAAGGAGTTGTTGGTGATGCACATTCAGGAACAAGCCGACCTGTTAGTATTATTGATATATCCCACATTAATACATTTAGGGAACTGACAAATGCCCGCAAAGCTGAGTTTGGAGAGTTTGCTGAAAACATTACTGCCGAAGGATTGCACGATATTGAATTTAAAACCTTTGATCAGTTAAAAATAGGAAGTGCATTATTAGAAGTAACACAGCTAGGCAAACCATTTCATGATCAGTTTCGGGAATTGGGAAATTACGTTATGCCCCGGGTAGGTATTTTTTGTCGTGTGAAAAAAGGAGGTACAGTCGAGCCCGGAGATCAGATAGAATATATTCCAAAAGTATACAGGGCAGTTGTTATAACGCTTAGCGACAGAGCAAATGCTGGTGAATATGAAGATCGAAGTGGACCAAAAGTTATTGAACTATTAGATTCATATCTGAAAAAAATAAATGTAAAACATCATATCGAGAGTAAGATCATTCCGGATGATAAAGACCAATTAGAGGAAATTATTAACACATCAACAAAAGAAAAATACGACATTATTATAACAACAGGAGGTACCGGAATTGGGAAACGGGATATTACTGTCGATACTATTCAACCTATGTTAAATAAGGAGATTCCCGGAATTATGGAAATGATTCGTTTAAAGTATGGTGTAGAAAAACCAAATGCATTATTAAGCAGGGGAGTGGCAGGAGTAATTGACGAAAGCCTGATTTATACTTTACCTGGTAGTGTAAAAGCAGTTCAGGAATATATGACAGAAATTCTAAAAACACTGAAACATTTAATATATATGTTGCATGGGATTGATGCACATTAATTGTAGTTGAAATCAGTTATAATACCCACCTAAATATTGTTGAACGATGAATAGAAATGAAGCAGAAAGTCTATTAAAAAGATATGTGCGTAGCGATAAAATGCTTTATCATTGTTATGCCTCTGAAGCCGTCATGAGAGCGCTTGCAAAAAAAATAGGTCGCGATGAAAACAAATGGGGAATTGCCGGATTGCTTCACGATATTGATTCTGAAATTACCAATGCTGATCCATTAAAACACGGACTTGTAGCCGAGGAGTTGTTACGTGATGAAGGCATAGAAGAAGATGTCCTGAATGCAATAAAAATGCATAATGAAGAAGCAACAGGATTAGATAGAACAACTGAATTCCAACATGCTCTGGCAGCTGGTGAAACAATTACTGGTTTAATTTATGCAACAGCCTTGGTATATCCCGACAAAAAATTAAAGGATGTAAAAGCTAAATCCATTACGAAGAGAATGAATCAAAGTGCTTTTGCTGTATCTGTAAGTCGAGCGAATATAATGGAGTGCGAAAAAATAGGCCTTTCATTAAATGACTTTACGGAGATTGCTCTTGATGCAATGAAAGAAATTGCAGATAAAATTGGTTTGTAGACTTTAAATTAAAACTCATTCATTTATTATCTAAAATTTTTGGCAGGCTAAAATTAAAACAAAAATTAAGACTGAGATGTTTCTGTTTGATATTTAGAATGTTACTAATTACAAGATGAATAAATTTATTTGAACTATTTCTAAATTGATGTTTTTGTTCATCATTAATTGCTTGAAATATAAACTGATTCAAGTCAGATTCAAAAGCAAAGTCATCATGATCAAATAGCATTAAATTTTTTCATATATTTGAAAGCCGAATTTAACATTGGTAAGGATCTAACCTTCTTGCATCTATTCTCGCAGAATGCGATTTTAAAAATTTAAGATTGTTAAACTAAAACGTAAGTTATGGAACTAGTTAAGGAACAGAACAACGTTTCAGCCGTGATTCTAGCTGGAGGAGCAAATAAAAGATTTAATGGTAAAACCAAAGCAAATATTCAAATTAGTGGAGTGCGTATAATTGCACGAACAATAAAGGTTTTACACGAGTTATTTGATGATATTATTATTGTAACCAATACACCTGAAGATTTTAAAGGATATCAACATTTTACATTGGTGCCAGATGAAATAAAGCATGTTGGACCTTTAGGTGGTATACATGCTGCTTTAAAAGTAGCCAAACATGATGCCATTTTTGTTTTTGCAAGTGACATGCCTTGTATATCAAGTAAATTGGTAAAAAAACATATTGAGTTTTATACTAAGAGATCTTGCGACGCTGCTATCCCACGAATTAATGATTTTAAAGAGCCTTTGCATGCTATTTATCATAAAAGGATTTTTAATAAATTGGATACGTTTTTAAAAGGGGCAGATAAGTATTCAATTGAAAATTTTATTAAAGATTTAAATGTTAGATACCATAACCTAGAGGACTTAGAGGAGTATCGTAAAGCATTTATCAATATTAATACCCCAGAAGATTTAACTTGTATGGAAATCTATTCCGAAACGCACTTTTATTAATTTGTTACTTAAATAATTGAAACCACTATTTTTCAACAATAGTGGTTTTCTTGTTTCTACTGGCTTTATATTCTTTAACAATAATTGTAGGAACAGGGTCGTATCCATGCGTGCCCCACGGATGACATCTCGATAATCGCTTCAAACCCATCCAACTACCTTTAAAAGGACCGTGAATTTTAACAGCTTCAATAAAATATTCTGAACAAGTAGGTGTATGCCTGCACGATGCTGGTGTAAATGGGGAAATGCCCCATTTGTAAAAATACACTGGAATAAGAAATATGTAACCAATTACTTTTTTGATAACTTTTAGCATTTAAAATAATTTGACACAAAATTAGATATTTTTAAAAAGAAAGTTGCCAATACTTCTATATTAAAAAAGAAAGTTGTCCATGTTTCGATAAACCTACTTGCCAGGTCAAGTTCAACATGACAACTTTCAGTATACAATGTTAAATAATTTGTAAAAACCTTATCCTGAGCCTGACTACTTTCAGGAAAACTCAAAGGAAGATCTTTCTACAGTACTATTATAAGTTTTTGGTTTCGTACGTGTTTTCTCTCTCTTTAGCCTGAGCATCCCATTGCGGAACAACTTCTTCCAGAAATCTTTTTTTATCAGCATTTAATTTTTCTATATCCAAACCTATGTATTTTTGTGCTTGCGCTTTTGTTTCTATTTCGGGATATGGAACTTCTTGATTATATCCGTAAGATGTAAGCACTCGTGATAGTTTTATCCGTGCTTCCTGGGCAATATTAATTCCTGTGGATATTATTCTTCCTGCTTCAATTGGGCTATGGAAGGAGCCTCCATGACTTGCAGCAACAAAATCCCAGCGCCATTGGGCATGCCTTATGTCTTGTAAAATTTCATTCATTTGTTTTTCTTTGGCACCCAGTTCCCAGGCTTTACCTGCTTCAATATGAGCACGTACTAATAATTCTTCAAGTTTATCGCGGTTTTCTTTAATCTTATCTTGTCGTTCATAAACATTGGCAAGTAATTCAGTAGTTTCTTCTCTGTGACAAACCTGGCAGGTATTGGCAATGTTATTTAAAGGACTTTGAATTTTATGATCGGTAAACTTTTGTCCTCCTTCGTTCAGGTATGGCATATGGCAGTCGGCACAAGCTAATCCACGCTGTGCATGTATTCCTGTTTGGAATAATTCAAAATCAGGATGTTGTGCTTTTAACATGGGAGCTTTACTAATGGGATGTATCCAATCTTTAAAAGCATATTCGTCGTAATAGGCTTCCATAGCTTCAACAGATGTTCCTTTATCCCAGGGGAAAGTAAGATAATTGCCTTCGCCTTTAAAGTAATACTCAACATGACATTGGGCACAAACTAATTGCCTCATATCCTGATGACTAACCGTGTTTATATCTTTATTCATTCTTTGATAAGCCTCCACCAAAGCAGGTCTCGAAATTCGAAGATTCATGTTTTGTGCATCATGACAATCGGCACAACCAATGTTATTAACAATTTCAGCACCCAGGGATTCCCAGGATCCCTGATAAAATTCTGCAACACCAACTTCTTGCATCATTCTTGGTACATCAGGACTTTTACAGGTCCAGCAGGTATTGGGCATTGGACTTTTATTTCCATCAACAGGAGCTCCGGTACGAAGAATGTTCCGCATATCATTAATGGCATTCTCATGACCTTTCCCCTGATTATATTCCTTTGAAAATCCATATCCGGCCCAAAGAATTACTAACCTTGGATCTTCTTCCAACATATCGCGTTGAGCACTGCCATTATGTTTACTATGAAAAGATTGATCTTCTGTTTGCAGAAACCTGTTAAATTGACGTGGAAAATTTTCACCCCATACCTCATTTCTTGGTTCCCATTGAGAATGTTCTATTTTAGGTGTATAAGCAAATACCGCTTCAGTCCTTCTTTCAATGATTGAGGAAGCTAATAATCCAAGAAAAAAGACAACAACAATTGTTGCTAAAAAAAGAATCCAACCTTTCCAGGGTTTCTCTTTAATTTGTTCAGTTATTGGTTTCATACTATTTTATGTTTGATTTTTACTGTTTTGTTAATTCTTTAATCCAATCAGGTACTGGACTTTCAGGAAGAGGAGCTATCGCATTAGGTACTATCGATAAACTATTAACTCTGCCATGTGGGGTTTCTCTGTGACATTCCCAGCATAAACGAGTTTCCCTGTTGGAATGAAATGCTTTGTTATTAATTTGGTATTCGGCTCCTAATAACAATCTTTCATGACAACGTATGCAGTTTTGCTTAACCACTTCAACGCCTGCTTCTTTGATGTGTATAACCTGAGGTTCTGCTCTTAAAGTGAATATTGTTGCATGTCTTAAACCATCTTTAGCCTTAAAATAGTAGTGTGAAAAAATATTGTTGTGTGGTACATGGCAATCGTTACAACTAGCTATTTCCCTATGTGAACTATGATTCCATGTTGCAAACTGAGGAACCATTATATGACAATTAATACAGGTTTGTGGATTATCAGAAAGATATGATCCTGCTTTTGACAAATAGACAGAATAAACGGATAATCCAATTAGAATGGCTATTGCTATGGTAACCGGAAGTTTCCACTGATCAGGGGGAATAAATTTGCTTATAAACTTCATGCACGCTCTGTTAAATGTTTAACAATACAAAAATAAGAAAAAAAGTAATTAAATGCTTAATATATGATATTGAATTTTTATGATCTATATCATAAAAACAGAAGCGGTAATAATTAATCAAGTTTTTTTACCTTTTGAAAAGATGTGGCTGCATCTATCATCCTGGCAAAGCTTACTTTTTGTCCTGTTTTAACAGATTCATATTCAAATCCGTTTTCTCCTTCTTGTAAAATGCTTTCACCCATATCATATCGTAAACAATCAACCTTATCTCCAACAAATAAAGGATTTCCATTCAAGTCCTGTAACTGTTTTTTCTTTGTTTTCTTTTTAAATATGTTAAAGGCCATGTCTGAAAAATATTAAATTAAGAATTACAATTTACTGAAAATAAAAAAAAACTGCAATGAATTCATTACAGCTTTTATTATTTAGATTGCTTTCAATTAATACAATTCCGTATATTTTTTTGGATCGGCTTCGTTCATCATAGCATATATTGCTTCAAAAACATCCTCGGCATTTGGATTTGAAAAATAATCCCCATCAGAAGCATAAGCAGGTCTGTGATCTTTTGCTGTAACAGTTACGGGGTCAGAATCCAAATGATAATACGCGCTTTGATCTTCTAAAACCTTTTGCATCATATATGCAGTTGCTCCACCCGGCACATCTTCATCAAAGAAAACTACCCTGTTCGTTTTTTTCACTGATTCGGCAATTAAATGTTTCCTGTCGAATGGCAGTAATGTCTGAACATCAATTAGTTCAACCGAAATGTTAAACTCTTTTAGTTGTTCAACAGCATCTTGCGCTATTCGAACACATGAGCCATAAGTCACTAAAGTTACGTCAGTACCCTGGTTTAAAATTTCAGGTACTCCAAGTGGAATTTTATATTCTCCAATATTTTCCGGACGTTTTTCGCGTAATCGATAACCGTTTAAAGGTTCAATTACCAGAGCAGGATCTTCACCTTCAAGCAAGGTATTGTAAAATCCTGCTGCCTGAGTCATATTTCGAGGAACACAAACATAAACACCCCGAATTGAGTTGATAACCATACTAAGGGGTGACCCTGAATGCCAGATTCCTTCAAGTCTGTGCCCACGTGTACTAATAATTACCGGTGCCACTTGTCCTCCGGCAGTTCGGTAGTGTGTAGTTGCCAAATCATCACTTAAGCCTTGTAAAGCATACAATAAATAATCAAAATATTGTATTTCAGCTACAGGTCTTAATCCACGCAATGCAAGTCCAATACCTTGTCCAAGAATAGTTTGTTCACGTATTCCTGTATCTGTTACCCGGAGTTCTCCATACTTTTTTTGTAAACCTTCGTACGATTGATTTACTCCCCCAATATATCCGGCATCTTCACCAAAAGTGACCAGTTTTGGGTATTTATTAAACAAATAATCCCAGTTGTCTCGCAATATTTCACGTCCGGCAATTTCTGTTGAATCAGCTTTAAATATAGGTTTAACTTCTTGCACGTTTAAAGCAGAATACTTTGACTCGTTATACAATGCAGTATTATATCTTTCGTAATTGTCGTCGTAGTTTCTATCTAACCAACCAGAAAGATCCTTCTGAAGCTTACTGCGGATATTACAATCTGTACAAACATGACGTAATATTTTTTTGGCTGTGCTAAAATTATCTTTACGAATTGGGTCAACTATTTTTTTAAGATCATTGGTGAATGTACCAACTTTATCGTATCCTTCGCGTTTACATTGACATGAACGGTTATCAATTAATTCAATTAATTTATCTCTTTCTGATTTAACTGGATCTTTAAATTTTTTCCATGCATCTTTTTTGGCTTGCTTAGCTTCATTTATTGCTTCTTCTTCAATTTTTAAAACTTCATTCTCGCTTGCTATCTTTTCGCTAATAATCCATTCATGCATTTTTTTTATGCCATCGAATTCATCTTCAAATTTCAATCTTTCTGCCGACTTATATCTTTCATGAGAACCCGAAGTGGAATGTCCTTGTGGTTGTGTGATCTCTTCAATATGAAATAATACAGGAACATGCTCCTTTCGCGCAATTTCAACACCCTCTTTAAATAATTTAATAAGTCCAGGGTAATCCCAACCTTTACCTTTCAAGATAACAATTCCAGGTTTGTCTTTTGTTCGCTCAAATCCTTTTAAAACTTCAGAAATGCTTCCTTTTGTAGTTTGGTATTTTTTAGGAACAGAAATACCATAACCATCATCATAAACGGTAATAACTGCGGGTACCTGTAAAACGCCAACAGCATTTATTGATTCCCAGAACTGACCTTCTGAAGTACTGGCATCACCAATTGTTCCAAATGCAACTTCATTTCCTTTGTCTGATAATTCTGAAAACTGATGTAATTCTTTTATATTTCTGAATAACTTAGATGCATATCCTAAACCAACCCATCGTGCCATTTGCCCTGCAGTAGGGGAAATATCGGCTGAAGAGTTTTTTTGTTTCATCAAATCTTTCCAGGTACCATCAGAATTTAAACTTCTTGTTGAAAAGTGATTATTGAATGATCTTCCACCATTTCCCGGATTGAGTTTAACATCAGTTTCACCATATAACTGGGCAAAAAATTCTTCGGCAGAGAATAATCCGGCTGCCATCATAAATGTTTGATCACGATAATAACCTGAACGCCAATCACCATCTCTGTAATTTTTAGCCATAGCAATTTGCGTAATTTCTTTACCATCACCAAAAATCCCGAATTTTGCTTTGCCGGTTAGTACCTCTTTTCGACCCATTATACTAGTTTGTCGACTCAGGTAAGCAATTTTGTAATCTTGTAATATTTCTTTTTTATCGAAACTCTTTTTTGTTGATGTATCCTTTTTTTCTAATGTTTTTGTACTCATAAATATAAAATTTAACAAGGAATGTCTATGTGATTGAAAATTATTAAATTACTACAATTAATTAAGAATGTAAAGATTTAGATATGTTAATAAAAAATTAAAATTCTATCTTTACACCCGAATTGTATAACAACAAAAATTAATTAATGTTTATTGAAACACTTCTTTTAGTTTTAGGTCTGCTTGCAATAGCTTTTCTTGCATTGGGATTTAATATTTTCTTTAGAAAAGGTAAAAAATTCCCACAAACTTCGGTGGGAGGAAATAAAGAAATGCGAAAACGAGGATTGTCTTGTGCAAAACATGAGGAAATCAGATGTCGTCGTGAGATTGATAAAACAACAGGAACTATAAGTTGCAGTAGTTGTGGACATGCTTAATTTCAGATTTCAAATTTCAAATTCCAGATTCCAGATTTCAAGTTTAAGATTTCAGACCTGCCCGTCCGGCAGGCGGGTTTCAGATTTCAATTTTAATATTGAGAAATTAGTTTTTGTGCTGGTTTAATTCTATTGATTTTATTATTTCTTAGAAGTACAGAATTGCTACATAATTAGTAAACAGAAACCAGAGCGAGTCTTAGTAAACTTAATTTCCATATATTTGTTATAATCAAAAAAACAAAGTTTAATACTATGGAAAAAATAGAAACAATACAAACAACTTATACCGGTCAATTAAGAACCGAAGCAATTCATGTTCAATCAGGAAATAAATTAATTACCGATGCTCCGACCGATAATCATGGTAAAGGAGAAACTTTCTCACCAACAGATTTATTAGCTACTTCTTTAGCTAGTTGCATTTTTACAATCATGGGCATTAAGGCTGAGGCAGCAGGATTTAGTATTGATGGTGCAAAAGCCAGAACATGGAAAATAATGTCGGAAAACCCACGAAGAGTTGCTGAAGTTAAAATTGAATATGACTTTACCATGTGTGATTTAACTGATAAACAAAAGAAAATTTTACAGGCATTGGTAAAAGTTTCGCCAGTTCCATTAAGCCTGCACGATGAAACAAAACAAAATGTTTCGATAAAATTCAGAGATTGATTTTATATTGTAAATGTATTTAAGGAGCTATTGCATTGCAATGGCTCTTTTTTTACTTAAAAAAGCAGAATGTCAAGCTCAAAGTTTCTGGTGGGAATTGCCTCATTCTGACACCTTTTCTGCGCAAAAAAGTCATTCCGAGGAGGAACGACGAAGGAACCTTATTCATCAAATTAGACTTGATTTGACATTGTATTATTCAATAATAATTTTAAGCTGATAATAAAAAAGTTATATTTGTTATAGATTACCTTAAGTTTATTAATCAGGAATTATGCTAAACATAATTCGTGTTGTTTTAAATATTTGATTAATATTTTGATTATGAGAAAATTATTACTTGCCTTTTGTATTGTTATCATAATATACATGCAATGTTATTGGTCAAACCGAATTATGGGGAGTTAAATCAAGTGAAGGAGCATTTTGTACCGGTGTTATTTTTAAAACAGATATAAATGGAGAAAATTATGAAATAGAATATAGTTTTCCTCAAGTTGTAGAAGGAAGCCCAGATGGAAGTGACCTTTGTAGAGCAAGTAACGGGAAATTATATGGAACATTAGTTAGGGGAGGGATAAATAATAATGGAATGATATATGAATATGACTTATCGAATAATACAATAATTAAAATTCATGATTTTGAAGGAAGCACAAGTGGAGGTAGTCCTGTTGGGGGATTAACATTAGCTTCAAATGGGAAATTATATGGTATGACAATTCGAACAGGTTCTCAAAACAGTGGTCTAAGAATATATGAATATGATCCTGAAAGTAATGTATATACAAAAAAAATTGATAATGATTCATTCCGTGATCCTGAAGGTAAATTGATAATGTCATCCAATGGTAAATTGTATGGAATAACATTTATGACATTATTTGAATATGACTTTGAAAATAATATTTTGACAAAAAAGTTCGATTTTGACAATATTATTGATGGAGTTTGGCCAAAAGGTATAACTGCAGCTAACAATGGAAAAATATATGGTTTGACTAGAGATGGAGGATCTAACAATGATGGTGTTATATTTGAATATGATCCTGTTAGCAATAATTACACTAAATTAATCGATTTTGATGGGACTAATGGAGAAAGGCCACATAATAGCTTAACTCTAGCTTTAAATGGTAAATTATATGGAATGACATCAAGAGGAGGTATAATAAATGATGGTGTTTTATTTGAACTTGATCCATCAAATAATAATTATGCAAAAAAGTATGAATTTGACCCTAGTGATAATGGATGTGAACCTTATCGTACATGTAATTTAACTTTAGCTTCAAATGGTAAGTTATATGGTATAACAGAATATGGTGGCATTTCATACAAAGGAGTAATATTTGAATATGATCCTGGGTCAGATACATATACTAAGGTATTTGATTTTGGAGAATCATCTTTAGATGATTATCCGAGTAATATAATTTTTGCTAATAGTAACATATTGTATTGCGTGAAAAATACAGGAGGTGATTATAATACTGGCGTTCTGTTTGAATTTGATTTAGCTTCAAATAGTTTAACTAAGAAGCACGATTTTATTGGAGCAATACAAGGACAAAGTCCTACCGGAAAGTTAATTATTGGAAATAACGGGAAATTATACGGTACCACTAGATATGGTGGAATTAACAATAATGGAGTTATATTTGAATATGATATTGCAACTAAAACATATTCAAAAAGGTATGATTTTGATGGTAGTGACATTGTTTATAATTCTCAAGGAGTATTAACAAAATTACCAAACGGAAAGTTGTATGGCGTGAAGCAAATGGCTAATAGTAGTGATTTGCTATTTGAATTTGATCCTATGCAAAACACATTTAATGAGATATATAAGTTTAGTACTTATATAAATGGTGGTAGTCCTGTTGGTGGAGTCACATTAGCATCCAACGGAAAATTATATGGTTTGACAAATAGTGGAGGAATAAGTGGTTACGGAGTAATTTATGAATATGATTTAACTACAGATACATATATTAAAAAATACGACTTTGATGAAAATAGCTTAGGTTGGTATCCGAAAGATAAGTTAACACTTGCACCCAATGGAAAGTTATATGGAATGGCTTGTTATGGAGGACAAAACAATGAAGGTGTTTTATTTGAATATGATCCAATAACTGAGATTTATGCTAAAAAGATTGATTTTAGTAGGGCAATAAATGGAGCTAATCCTGAAGGTGGTTTAGAATTAGCATCTAATGGTAAATTGTATGGATTAATTGCAGAAGGAGGACCAAGTTCAGGAGGAGTACTATTTGAATTTGATCCCATAAATTATAGTTTTACTATTAAGAAAAGTTTTCTTTATGGAATAGATGGCTATAGACCATGGGGAGATGTTATTGAAGCATCTAATGGGAAACTTTATGGAACCACAATTTATGGTGGTACTAATTATTATGGAGTATTGTTTGAATATGATATGGAATCAGATACATATACAAAAAAACAAGATTTTGAAACATGGTTTCCAAGCTCAAAATTAACAGAAATTAAAAAAATAAATCAAATAGAAATTGATATTTGTGAGGGAGATTCATATGAATTTGGTACACAAGTGTTAAATGAATCAGGTGAATATTTGGAAACTTTTCAGGCTATAAACGGAAGTGATTCAACAGTTTTATTGACATTATTCGTAAATCCTAATTATACAAAAACTGAGAGTAGTAATCTTTGTAGTGGTGAAAGTTTTCTGTTTCCGGATGGTACAGAACTAGTTAGTATAACATCTCCATTGACTCATACAAGCAATTTGCAAACTGTTTTGGGTTGCGATAGTATTGTTGAAACAACAATTCTTTTAAATCCAGTCTATAATTTATCTGAAACAGTTACAGTGAACAATGGAGGAAGCTATACTTTTCCAGATGGAACAGAGCAAAGTAATATTACATCTCAAGTTATTTATACCAGTAATTTGCAAACCGTTTATGGGTGCGATAGCATTATTGAAACAAATGTGAATATTGGCTGTAATCAAATTTTTAATTCATCTGAGGCTGTCACAGTTTGTTCCGGCTCAGATTATACTTTTCCAGATGGAATTATAATGGAAAATATTGCTTCACAAATTACTCATACAAGTAATTTACTAAGCATTTATGGTTGCGATAGTATAATTGAAACGACGGTAAATGTAAATCAAGGCGATGAAACCTATTTGACAGATACCATTTGTCAAGGTGAAAAAATGCAATTTGCTTATCTAATATTAGCATACCCGGGAATATATGGTGTAAAATATTCAAATCAGTTTGGGTGCGATTCATTGGTATACCTTGATTTATCAGTTGCCAATCCAAAAGTAAACTTAGGTCGTGATGCAACAATTAATATAAATGATACAATTATACTGGATGCAGGAGACAATTTTGAAACATATTATTGGAATACGGAAGAAACATCACAGACCATATTCGTTGATGGCTCAAATGGTGTTGGTTCATATATTTTCAATGTTTTAGTAAGCGATAAAAGTAAGTGTGTAGCCTCTGATACTATTATAATAACCGTAAGCGATTTAACGGATGTTATTTCGTTAGATAGAAAAGGTGGGAATATTAGATTATATCCGAATCCAACATCCGGTAAAATAACCATTGATTTGATTGAAAATAAAGAGACTCTTGAAATATGTATTTTTGATCTAACAGGAAATCTTCTTTTATGCCAGGAACTTAATTCTAAGGAAACAAGTTTTGAAACAGAGATCCCCGGTAATAGTGGATTTTATTTTATCAGGATAAAATCAGATTTAATATTCAAAACATACAAGGTGGTTAAAAACTAAAGAAGAATGTAAAAAGAATAAAAACAGCTGTTAACATTTCGATAAACTCAATGTAACAGCTGTTTTTATACTATAGGTAATTTCACACTTAGCAATCAAAGTGTGATTTTATTTTATTATTCTCTATGCGCTTTGTGTTGGTATCTCTCTATTTACTTTTTTCAATAGTCCTTGCAAAACAGTTCCCGGGCCAACTTCAGTGTATGATGTCATTCCATCTGCAATCATGTTTTGCATAATGTAAGTCCATTTAACGGGTGAAGTTAACTGCTTAATTAAGTTTTCTTTAATTTGAGCAGGATCGGTATATGGCTTTGCATCTACATTTTGGTATACAGGACAAATAGGATTTTTAAATTTTGTAGAATTTATTGCTTCTGCTAATTCAACCCGTGCTGGCTCCATTAATGGAGAGTGAAATGCACCACCTACTTTTAATGGTAAAGCTCTTTTTGCTCCTGCTTCTGTTAGTTTTTCACAAGCAATTTCGATTCCTTTCATCGATCCTGAAATTACTAATTGTCCGGGACTGTTGTAATTGGCAGGAACAACAACTTCTTCAATACTTGCACAAACGTCTTCAACAACTTGATCATCCAGGCCAATTATTGCCGCCATAGTCGATTGTTCAATCTCACATGCTTTTTGCATAGCCATAGCACGTTTGTAAACTAATGTTAATCCATCTTCGAACGATAAGGCACCGTTTGCAACAAGTGCGGAGAATTCACCTAAGGAATGACCTGCAACCATTTCTGGTTTAAAATCTTCTAAAGTTTTAGCAAGAATTACTGAATGTAAAAAGATAGCAGGCTGAGTAACCTTTGTCTGTCTTAAATCTTCTTCGGTACCTTCGAACATTAAATCGGTAATTCTAAAACCTAAAATATCATTCGCTTTTTCAAATAATTCTTTAGCAACAGGATAATTATCGTAAAGATCTTTACCCATTCCAACAAATTGTGCTCCCTGACCAGGAAATACGTATGCTTTCATTTTTTTATAATTAGTTAATATTCTTTATCTATTTATGTTTAGCCGACAAAAATAAGAAAATACCATATACGAGTCAAAATAAATCGAAATGGTATTTATATAAAATTAGTGATTTAGTCTAATGTAGTTTAGATCCAATTAAATGAATAAACTCTTCACGCGTTTTGGTATCACGTAAGAATATCCCTGTAAATGCCGATGTTGTTGTTACCGAATTTTGTTTTTGAACACCACGCATTTGCATACACATATGCGATGCTTCTATAACAACAGCAACTCCCATTGGATCAAGTGTATCCTGAAGACAATCCCGGATTTGCATCGTTAATCGCTCCTGAACTTGTAAACGGCGTGCATAAGCTTCAACTACATGTGCTATTTTGCTTAATCCTGTAATATATTTGTTGGGTATATAAGCTACATGAGCTTTTCCATAAAAAGGAATCATATGGTGCTCGCACATTGAATATATTTCTATATCCTTTACAATCACCATTTGTTTATAATCTTCTCTGAAAATAGCTGATTTAAGAATGTCGCGAGGTTCAATATTATAACCTTTCATTAAAAACTGAATCGCTTTAGCAACACGCATGGGAGTATCTAATAAACCTTCACGCTCTGTATTTTCTCCAATAAGTTCTATAATTGCCTTATAGTGTTCAGCCAGTTTTTCTGTTTTTTCTTTATCCCATTTATCTATTCGCAAATAGCCACTATCTTCAAATGTTTGAACTCCGTTATTTATAATTTCCATAATGAATTAATTTCCAAAATATTCCACGTAATTATTTTCTGTTTCTTCAACCTTTACACAGTGCAATTCTATTCCAAGAGCACTTATTGTAGGTTCAAGTTGTTTCCAAATTCCTATTGCCACATTTTCTGTTGAGGCCATCTTGCCTTTCAAAAAATCAACATCAAGATTTAAGTTTTTATGATCAAGTTTTATGATTACTTTTTCTTTTATGATTTTACTTAAACGTTTTATATTAACCACAAATCCTGTTTCAGGATTTAATTCTCCTTTTACTGTAACGTGTAAGATATAATTATGTCCGTGCCAATTAGGGTAAGAACATTTATCAAAAACCTCGAGATTTTTTTCATCATCCCATTCATCTCTAAATAAACGATGTGCTGCACTAAAACGTTCTCGTCGGGTTACATAAATCATGCTAGCAGATGTTATTTTATAATGGTTAAAGTCTTTGTTTTTGAAATATAAATAAACAACAATTTTGCAATAAAAGCAATATATTTGAGGGTACAAAAGTAGTAATAAACATGAAGATATTAATTGTTTCTGCAACAGAAAAGGAAATTTTTCCTTTAATAAATAAAATCAATACTGTTAATCAGGAAGATTTGACAGTTGATACCTTGATCACAGGAATTGGACCTGTTTTCACCACTTATTTATTAACCCGCAGATTATCTGAAAAAGATTATGATTTGGTGATAAATGCAGGAATAGCGGGGAGCTTTAAATCAGAAATACCTATTGGCGAAACTGTTTTTGTTCAATCAGATCAATTTGCAGATCTGGGTATTGAAGATAAAAATGAGTTTCATACCCTCTTTGAAAAAGGATTTTTAAATAAAGATCAATTTCCGTTTCAAGATGCAAAACTTGAAAATCCATATGATTTTAATTTGAATCTGAGAAAAGTTTCTGCAATAACTGTAAATACGACCCATGAATGTAACACTAGTATAGATATGCTCAAACAAAAGTTTGAAGCCGACATTGAGTCTATGGAAGGTGCTGCATTTTTCTATGTTTGTTTGCAGGAGGGTGAAAAATTCCTTCAAGTAAGAACAATCTCTAATTTTGTTAGAGAGAGAAATACGGCAAATTGGGATATTCCATTAGCAATTAAAAATCTAAATCAAAAACTATTCGAGCTTATTGATGTTTTATCTAAAACAAAAAACAGCTAGATCATGCAAAAAATATCATTAGGTTTTTCAACATGCCCCAACGATACATTCATTTTCGACGCTATGGTTCACCATAAAATTGATACTGAAGGATTAGATTTTAATCTTGTTTTGGCCGATGTGGAAGAACTGAATCAAAAAGCTTTAAATAATGAATTGGATGTTACAAAAATTAGTTACCATGCTTTTTCTAAAATAGCGCACAATTACATATTACTGGATTCAGGGAGTGCGTTAGGTTATAAGAACGGACCATTATTAATCAGTAAACGTAAGATTTATACTGACGAAATTAAGGATCTTAAGATTGCCATTCCGGGATTAAATACAACAGCTAATTTGTTATTAAGCATTGCTTTTCCGGATGCAAAAAATAAAAAAGAGTATCTGTTTTCTGATATTGAAGAAGTAGTTTTAAGCAACGAAGTTGATGCAGGACTGATTATTCATGAAAACAGGTTTACTTATGAAAAAAAAGGATTAAAGAAAATAGTTGATTTAGGTGAATACTGGGAGCAAGAGACTGGATTACCTATTCCTTTGGGCGGAATTGCTGTTAACAGAAAGCTCGATCATAAACTACAATTAAAAATTAACCGGATTTTAAAACGTAGTGTTGAATATGCATTTGAAGATCCAAAATCAGCTTATCCATTTATAAAACAATATGCTCAGGAAATGGACGAAGAAGTTATGTATAAGCACATTGAACTATATGTAAATGATTTTACAAGAGATTTAGGTGTGAATGGAAGAAAAGCCATTGAGGTTTTATATGAAAAAGCAATTTCGTTAGGAATTTTACCGAAAATGAATCAAGATTTATTTCTTAATGAATAGATTGAATGCATTGAATGTAAGGTGTAATCTTGTCAATCTTTACAAACCTTTGTTTTTAAAGCCTTAAGATGATTATTTTTTATACTTTTGCATCAATATTATGAATAAGAATAAAAATTTATAAAATGATTATAGTAACAGGTGCAGCCGGATTTATTGGAAGTAATTTAGTTAGCAAGCTGAACAGCGAAGGATTTAAAGATATTGTTGTAGTGGATGATTTTTCTTTTGCTGAAAAGAATAAAAATTTAGAAAAGAAGATTTATTCACAAAAAGTACATCGCGATGATTTTATTGATTGGATAGATGAAAATCAGAAACTGATTCAGTTCATTTTTCACATGGGAGCCAGATCGGCAACAACAGGTTTTCCAAAAAAAATTTACGACGATTTAAATCTGAATTATTCAAAAGCCGTGTGGGGAAAATGCGTAAAATACGGTTTGCCTTTGGTTTATGCTTCCTCTGCCGCAACTTATGGATTGGGAGAATTTGGATATGATGATAATCACGAAATAATACAAAAGCTAAAACCTCTTAATTTATACGGCGAATCGAAAAATGATTTTGACAAGTGGGCTCTGGCACAGAAAAAACAACCTTATTTTTGGGCCGGACTAAAATTCTTTAATGTCTACGGACCCAATGAATATCATAAAGGCAGAATGAAATCGGTTGTAATTCATGCTTTTAATCAGATTCAGGAAACAGGGAAAATGAACTTGTTTAAATCGCATAATCCCGATTTTACAGATGGAGGTCAAACACGTGATTTTGTGTATGTAAAGGATTTAAACGAAATCATGTTTTTCTTAATGAACCATAGAAAAGATTCAGGACTTTATAATGTGGGAACAGGAAAAGGACGAACATTTCTTGATCTGACCAAAAACACATTTAAGGGAATGGGAGTAAAAGAAAATATTGATTTTATTGATACTCCTGTTGATATTCGGGATAAATACCAGTATTTTACTGAGGCAAACATGAACAAATTACGTTCAATTGGATACGACAAACCATTCACAAGCCTTGAAGATGGTGTTGAAGATTATGTAAAGAATTATTTAATTGATCATAAATATAACTAATGAAAAAAGAGTATCCCAAAAAGAATAATGCCAGCCACAAAGGCACAAAAACGCAAAATTACACAAAGATATAATATGTTGATTTATTGTTTTTTTTGTGACATTTTGAGTCTTGGTGTTTTAGTGGCAAACATTGATTCTTATCTTTTTGGATTGTGACTTTTTTGATTTTATAAATTTTGCAGGTCCTCAACTGTTTCATTTATTTCTTCTTCCGACAGTCCTTTTTCTTTGGCTGCATCTTCCAGTGTACCCCAAATTGGCTCGCCACAAGCGATACATTTTATTCCTTTCTCCATTAAATATTTCACTGATTGCGGAACGGTTTCTATGAGTTCTTCTATGGTAATTTCTTTGGTAATTTTCATTTCAGTTAGATTTTATTCGATAGACATTTAAACATCCAAAATGTTCAAACCCTTACGTAAGTTGATTATATATTGCTTTGGGAGCATAAATACTTAAGCTTATAAATCTTGCAATCATAAAAAGCATGAATGCTGCCCATAATCCATGATTGTAAAAGAAATGATGTAAAATAAAATAGAACGGTACGAAAACCAAAAAAGTTGAAATCAACATGGCATTTCGCATACTTGCAGACGCCGTGGCACCTATAAAAATACCATCCCAAATGAATGCCCCAAATGTTAAGACTGGAATTAAATAAACCCAGAACAAATAGGGTTGAATATCTTGAAGAACTTCTACATTATTTGTTAAAATTTTTAATAGGATATTATCAGCAAAAAAATAGATTGAGGTAAAAATAACTGACAGGATGATCCCCCAATAAAATAACAACTTAGTAATCTTTACTAAATTTGTTTTGTTTTTTGCTCCGAAATATCTTCCTGCTAAAGCTTCACCTGCATATGCAAATCCATCTACCATATATGCGTAAATTGTAAAAAATTGAAGTAATAAAGTATTTACCGCCAATAATGTATCACCATATTTAGCCGATTTTGCTGTAAAAAATGACAATGCAAAAACCAGGCTCATGGTGCGAATAAAGATGTCTTTGTTTACATTAAAAAATCTTTTTAAAGCACTTCTGTTTAGAATTTCATTTTTGTTAAAGTAAGATTTTAGTCTTTTAGAATGTTTAGATAAAAACAAAAGTGCAATAATTAATCCTGTGTACTGTGCAAGAACAGTTCCCAATGCAACTCCATCGGATTTCATTCCGAATACTTTAATAAACAAAATATTAAATATAATATTCAACAGATTAATTACAATCGCCAGTATCATTGGGATTTTTGCATTTTGCATTCCAATATACCAACCCGAAATGGAATATATAGCCAATGTAGCAGGGGCTGCCCATATTCGAATGTAAAAATATTGTCGTGCAAAGAATTCAACTTCATCACTTCCATTGATGATAAAAAAACTCAATAAATCAATTGGTTTTTGGATGATTAGCAGAAAAATTGAACCTAAGGCACCAACAAAAATAGCCCGGTATAAAACTTGAAAGCTCTCTCGAAGGTCCTTTTTGCCGTATGATTGAGCTGTAAAACCACTGGTTCCCATTCTTAAAAAGCTAAATCCCCAGTAAATAAAATTAAAGATCATGCTTCCAATGGCAATTGCTCCTATGTAAACCTTCGAATCTAAATGACCGACCAGGGCCAGATCAACAATCCCAAGCAAAGGAATGGTAATATTACTAATGATGTTTGGTATGGCAATATTTAATATTTTCCTGTTCAAAGATTCTGATTTTAGAATACGAAAATAATTTTTTAAAAAAGATTAAACAATCGGATTTATTCTTTGTTATAAAGTTTAGTTAATTAGAATGAATCTAAATTGAATTGTTTAACTTTTAAAATATATAAATTATGGCTTTTGAATTACCAAAATTAGGATATGATTATGATGCACTAGAACCTTATATTGATGCCAGAACAATGGAAATACATCATACAAAGCATCACGCAGGATATACAAATAATTTGAATAATGCAATAAAAGGTACTGATTTAGAGAACAAATCAATTGAAGATATATTAAAGAATATTTCAAAACAATCGGTAGCAGTAAGAAATAACGGTGGTGGTTTTTATAATCACAAATTGTTTTGGGAAATCATGTCACCAAAAGGGGGAGGTGAACCAAGCGGAAAATTACTTGATGCTATTGGAAAGGATTTTGGCTCATTTGCTGAATTTAAAGAACTATTTAATAAAGCTGCAGCTACTCGGTTTGGATCAGGTTGGGCATGGCTGGTAAACCAAAATGGGAAATTAGTTGTTTCATCAACTCCAAATCAGGATAATCCTTTAATGGATTTAGCTGAAGTAAAAGGAACTCCGATATTAGGTCTTGATGTTTGGGAACATGCTTATT
>DMBU01000012.1 GCA_003446015.1 Bacteroidales bacterium
AAGAAACACTAAGACTTTTCGGACAGTATCTTTTTTATGGAGTAGAGCTACTTACAGGTATTATCTTTCCATTAAAATATGTACTTCCGTTAATTGCAAATTCATAAATAAAATGAGCCATTTCTTCAGCATTTATTGGAGCTTTATAATCAGGGAAAGCCAACTTTAACATCTCAGTATTTACAGAACCTAAAGCCAGGCAATTTACCTTGATAGGATCGTTTTTAAATTCCTCTGCCAGACATTCTGTTAAATTGGCCAATGCGGCTTTACTTGCACTATAAAAGGCTAAACCAGAAAATTTAGAGCTTCCTTGATAGCCCCCCATACTAGAAATATTTACGATATGACTTAATTTGCTTTCTTTTAAAAGCGGAATCAAATCTTGTATTAGTATGGCATGACTAATTAAATTTATGTTAAGCATTTTTTGAATATCGTCAATATCAGTATCTGCAAAAGGTTTCGATATTAAAAGACCTGCATTATTAATTAAAATATCAACGCTGTTTACATATTTTAAAATTTCGTTTTTAAGCTTATTCCTAACGTTATTTGGATTTTCCAGATCAAATACAATCGTTCTGAGTTTACTTCTTAAATCTTGCCTAATACATTCGTTCTTTAGTTCCTTAAGCAGATTTTCGCTACGGGCAATGGCTATAACAGTATTATTTTCTTCACTTGCAAATAGCTTTGACAACTGATATCCAATCCCTTTACTTGCTCCGGTAATAACTATATTCATAAATTTGCCTTATATTTAAATATTATTTTTTGTGATTTAATAAATTTGTAATGTAAAAATAGCATTTATGAAAATGATTAAATCAATTTTTTTAATAATTATCTTATTTATTTCTTTAAATAATCAGCTTAATGCGCAGAAGAAAAAGGATGCAGAAACTGAACCTAAGGAAGAATTAAAGGAGCCATATTTTTTTTGGGGAGGATCATTATGGTTAGGTTTCGGAACTTATACCTATGTTGATGTTAACCTTATGTTTGGAACTCAATTAACTGAACGACTTAGCCTTGGAATAAGTGGTAAGTATCAGTATTACAATCAAAAAGGATCTGTTGCAGACAATTTTAATACTTTTGAAACAAGCGTCTACGGAGGTAGTATCTTCTCTCAATTTCAAGTAATAAAGGATTTTAGGAATCTCTTTAAAGTAAAAGGTCACAGCGGTATTATCGCCCATGCCGAATATGAGTTTTTAAATACAAAATACAATTATATTTTTTTTAATGATCCTGACTCATACAGATCAAGGTACTGGCTACATAACATTTTAATAGGAGGAGGGTATTTTCAGCAGATGGGTAAAAAAACTAAATCATACATCATACTTCTTTGGAACATCAATAACACAGCTGATAATCCATATATATATCCACAATTCAGAATTGGATTCTCGGTAGCAATTTAATTTCCAAGATATTTTGACATGATTGTTAACAGGTATTCGGGACGAATAGGTTTTGAGATGTAATCGTCGCAGCCGGCTTCGATACTTGCTGCTTCATCTTCTTCCATTGCGTAGGCAGTTTGGGCGACAATAGGTAAGTTGGGAAAATCTTTTTTTATTTCAATGGTAGCTTCAAGTCCATTTAAATCTGGCATTTTTATATCCATTAAAACAATATCTACTTTTTCTGAATTACAAATATCAATAGTTTCTCTACCTGTTTTTGTCCAGATTACTTTTGCTCCGGTTGGTTTTAAAACAGCTTTTAAGAACAAATAATTTATTTGTTCATCTTCAGCAATAACAACCACTTTATCTTCCCAATTTCTATGCATTAGCTAAATGTAATCTCATTTACAACTACTTAAAAGTTTTTTTGATCTATATTAATATAAAATAAGCGGATAAAAATTTATCCGCTATTTATATAATAATGTATTATTGTTTTAGGACTTCAAACATTTTTTTACCTATCTCAGCAGGAGATTCAACAACATGAATTCCGCAATCGCTCATGATTTTCATTTTAGCGGCTGCAGTATCAGCTTTACCTCCGATTATTGCTCCGGCATGTCCCATCCTTCTTCCTTTTGGTGCAGTTTTACCGGCTATAAAACCCACTACCGGTTTAGTTCCGTTTTCTTTAATCCATTCGGCTGCTTCAGCTTCCATGTTTCCACCAATTTCGCCAATTAAAATTATTCCTTCAGTTTCCGGATCATTCATAAGCAATTTTACGGCATCTAATGTTGTTGTGCCGATAATTGGATCGCCACCAATACCAATACATGTTGATTGTCCTAAACCAACTTTTGTAACTTGATCAACAGCTTCGTAAGTTAATGTCCCGGAGCGAGAAACAACACCAATTGTTCCTTTTTTATGGATGAATCCTGGCATAATACCCACTTTGGCTTCGCCAGGCGTAATAATTCCAGGGCAATTGGGTCCTATCATTCTACAATCCTTATTCTTAAGGAATTCTTTTACCTTAATCATATCAGATGTAGGGATGCCTTCGGTAATGGTAACAATAACTTTTATACCAGCATCAGCTGCTTCCATAATTGCATCAGCTGAAAATGCAGGTGGTACAAAAATAAGTGAAACATCAGCTCCGGTTGCTTTAACAGCATCTTCAACAGTATTGAAAACAGGTTTGTTCAAATGTAACTGCCCTCCCTTACCAGGAGTAACTCCACCAACAACATTGGTTCCATAATCAATCATTTGTTGCGCATGAAAACTTCCTTCGCTGCCAGTAAAACCTTGTATTATAACTTTCGAATTTTTATTTACTAATACACTCATTTGTATTTCTATTTTAGGAAAATCAAAAATACATTAAAATATACTAAACACAAAGTCCATTTAAGTAAACAATCTGATAAATTATTCGAAACCTGTTTTTGTATTTTTAGTATCAAAAGTTCTAAACTCAATTAAAACACCCAAACAAAATCTCTCGGCAGAACTGGAAAACTTTTTTTCAGCATCTGAAGTTATTTCTATAATTAGATTTCGAGTGTTTTCATTTTTAAAATACAAATAGTTTTCAAATTTGTAATTTGAATTATCATACAGAACTATTTTTTTTGGATTATCTTCTTTTACCCTTATTTTTATTTTACCAAGTTTCTTATCACCTTGTACTGAAATATAGTATTCCTCATCACCATATACAGTTATAGAAAATTCGGAACTCATTCCCTGAGTGAATAATGCACTTCGTGATTGTCTGCTAAAAAAGAAGGATTCATCTGCCCAGCGACAATTGTTAACATGATAATCTGTACAATCCTGGGCATAAGCAACAAATGAGCTTATGGAGATTGCTATAGCAAAAAATATTTTAATACTTTTCATGATTACTTAGTTTAAAGATTATTTTCAACTATTTTCTGTCTAATCTCGATAACTTTTGATTTAAGCTCAAGATATTCCTGTTCCGATAGAATTATTTTTTTACCACCCTTTAGAATCATTTTATTATCTTCTCCACGTTCCATAGTTGTTTCAGAATCTTCATTCTCTGAGAATTTTTCAAATACCTCATAAATACTATTCAATAAATCAATGGCTACTTTTGTATTTTCATCGTTATGATATTTATTGGCATATTTAATTAAATTAGTAAATGAATGTTTTTGTTCAACAATTCTTTGAATAACCGGATTTGTATCGGAATACTTATCAACAAGGTTTAAAGCAATATAAAGTCCTTCTATATAACTTGCAGTTGTAATATTCGATAAGGTTTTATCTTTATTATTTTGCAGTAAATAATCTACAATTTTAGTAGAGTATTGATCTGATATGAAGATTAAAGAGTCTTGATTATTTAAGTTATTTTTAACTCTGTTTAAGAAATCTTCCTGAAATGGGAGCTTAATTCTAAGATCACTACTTAATTTAGTAATAACCTCAATGTACTTATATGCATCACTTGTTTTATTAAATAAAGTCATATACGATAAGTCTGCCAGATAAATTCCGAGAGCAAAAGTTTTTGACTTTGTATCAATATAATTTGATACGTTTTCTGTAGAATTAACTAGATCAGTCCTAAAAATAAGTTCTGCATCTTTTTTTATAAATGAAAACATTTCCTGAGATGACGGGAAACTATAAAATACAAGGTCTTCACCACTTGCTAATAAAGAATCAGATATAGCCTGCGAATCAATATCATCCGTAGTATTTTTATTAGGATCACTTTTACATGAGAAATTTATTAACCCAACTATAATGGATATTACTACAACTGTTAAAAATGATTTTCTTTTCATATGATTTAATTTAATGATTTTTAAGACTTTTCTAAATTTAAAAAAAACTTTACACTTTACGAAATAATTTGTTTTTAGCATATTTAGTAACAATATTAAAAGGCTTAATGTTTACCAATTTAATATTATCAAGTAGTAGGCTCAGGTATAATATCAAACTTATAATCCAGATAATTAAGACATTAAAATATGTAGTTGAGAAATACTGATTCCCAAGCTTTTTTACGGCAGAGTAAAAATGAGTTCTTCCGAAGCTATTGGATGGTGTCATAAAGATTGGCTCGTATCGTCGAATTATTTTATTTTCTTTAATAAATAGTTTCTCTGAGTCATCATTCTTTAATACCATATTTGCAATTGCCTCGTTGTAAAACTCTTTTTTGAAGTTAATGTATTGTTCCTGGTTATTAGATTGAATGACAATTTCCTGTGTAATTAAATCTCTCTTGTATAGTATTTTATCGAGATAATCTGAATAGAATAGTTTTGAAAAATCAAGAAAGCTTTGAAATTTATTTAATCGTTGATTTAAAGCAAGGTTTTCTATTCCTATTATTCGTGCTTCTGTATTAGGAATATCAATTAAAGAATTCCTCATCGTTTTACTGATTGTTTCGGACAGTTTGTTAATTTTTTGCAAATCATTCCCAGTAATAGTTATTGTTCTCCATTCGTCCAAAAGAGAAGCAATCTTAGGGATAAGAAAATTTAATTTATATGAAACATCACTTTCAAGTTTATCAATATCAAAGTAGTTCTTTTCATAGGTATTGTCAACAAAATGAGATACTGCTAATGCTTCAAAGGCCCATCTCGATGGCATGAGATCTGCAACAAGAGGAGGGTATTCTTTTGTTGTGAGTGAGCTATGTAATTTATCAAATTTTACAATTGTTCCACTTAATAATATTTGCGGAATAATTAAAAATGGTATTAAGATATAAATTGCGATAACAGATCTTAAATTGGCAGAAATAACTAATCCTAAGATATTGGCAAAACAACCGGTGGAGAATAGAACTAACCAGTACTGAAAGGTTAAACCTTTTATTTCAAGAATATAATTTGCAATAAGAACATAAGTAATACTTTGGATGGCAGTCAATATAAAAAGAAATGCGACCTTTGAGTTTATATAGCTAAATCTGCTTAGATTAAGAAATTTTTCACGCATTAAGATTTTCTGATCTTTAATAATTTCTTCAGCGCTTATTAATAAACCGATAAACAGTGAAACAATTATACTCATTAATATAAATGCCGTAATATTTAGGTTTTCACTAAAAATATAGGCTTTGGGATTGCTACTTGTACCAATGTTATATTTAGTAAAGAAACCCAGTATTGTGGCTAATAATGGAGCTTCAATTAATCCTATGAGCAGATATTGGGTATTAGATAATTTTGATAATAAATTTCTTTTGCTAAAAATTGAAAATTGTTTGAATGAACCCGGGATTTTAAAATGAACTAAAGGGAGTTCTTTGATTTTATCAAATACCTTAATTTCATCTCGCTTATTCTCGTTAAATATCGTATACCATTCTTCGGGTGGAACTTTTCTTTCTAAGGTGTACCGACCTTCTTCATTTATTGTTTTTTCTTCAATAATCTCAAGAATCAATTCGGGGTTTACATTTCCACAACTTGTACATTCTTTTTCTGAAGGATTAATCTGATTGCTTAGTGTTTTAAAATACACGAGTGCATCCAATGCATCACCCGTATAAACTACATATCCTTTATCATCTAAAACAATGAGTTGATCAATTAATTTAAATATTTCTGATGATGGCTGATGAATATTTATGATCACAAGTTTACCTCGAAGAGTCTGTTCACGAAGTGTATTTACAAGATTTGTGGAATCATTAGATGATAAACCCGAAGTAGGCTCGTCAACAAATAGTATAGCAGGTTCACGCATTAACTCCATTCCAATGTTTAACCTTTTACGTTGTCCTCCACTAATTATTTTACGAACTTCGGTACCTACTTTTAAATCTTTGATGTCATATAAATCTAGTTCTTCGAGTACATTTTCAACTGTTTTTTTAATTTTTTCTTCAGAATAATCACTAAAACAAAGTTTTGCGTTAAAATATAAGTTTTGGTAAACAGTAAGCTCTTCGAAAAGAAAATCATCTTGTGGAACATGACCAATAACACCTTTAATTTTTTCTTTTGCTTGATGCAAATCAATTCCGTTTATAAGTACCTGTCCGCTGCTGGGTTTTAAGTTTCCATTTAAAAGATTTAGAAGTGTAGATTTTCCTGCTCCACTGGGTCCAATAATCGCAACAAATAAGTGTGATTCAGATTTAAAGGAGAATTTCTTTATTCCATTTTTTGAGTTTGGATATTGAAACTCCACATCAGAAACTTCAAAAGTTATTTTTTTAAAATCAGGATTATCAGTTAGTTTTATTCCAATTTCGGTATAATAAATGGGCTTTAGCTTAATATTCTGAAAACCTACTTTATAACTCGATATTGAGTTACCTTTTTGAAAGGCATATATTTTATTTGGTTTTATTTCTTTATTATTTCTGAAAAGCTTTTGTTGTCCATCGTAGTAAAACCAGATTGAGTTTATTGATTTAATTTGAAGCAAGCATATATTCCCTTCCAGGTGTTCTCTATAAATATGCTTGTACTCTGAGTTACCTGGATTTTTGTTATTATTAATGATTATAAAGTTTTTTTTCTCAGGAATATCTTTCCAGGGACTAAGAACAAATTTTTTCAGATTATAAAACTCCTTCTCATTTAGATTGAATGAAATGGCAATTGTTTCTATAAAATCAAATTCTTCAGGTAAAATATTTTCTTTAAATCTTACAATCTCCAATAATAAAATAACAAACAAATACTTCTCGCGTAATAACAGTTCTTTATTCACTGAATTTATTAAACGTATTGCTTTTACAGCCCTAAGAGAAGCTTTCTTAAGAAAATTTTCAACGGTATTTGTATTTTGTTGATTTACATAAAAATCATACACGTAAAGAAATTGTTCGACAAACTCATCTTTTGTATGATTATTTAGGTAGGCGTTTATGAGTTCCCTGGTTCTTACCTGATCTGTTTTTTTATCAATATTCGAAAATAATGAGCATAATCTTATTATGGTTTTTAAAACAGGATCTGACATAAAATTGTTATATTTACTTTCACCTTAAATTAAATTTAATATATATAATCTATAATAAATTTAATGAATAGTGCAAGTTACAACATATCTTAGATAGAATATCACGTATAAATACCTGGATTATGATTAATAAAAAGAAAGTACTGATCATAGAGGATGAAGAATTAATTCAAAAGTTCTTTGTAGAAATTTTAGAATATAAATATGAGATTCATGTTGCTGATAATGGTGAAGAAGGACTTAAGCTTGCACATGAAATTGTTCCTGATATGGTGATGCTGGATATTATGATGCCTCAGATGGATGGCTTTGAGGTATGTTCAATTCTTAGAAAGGATAAAAAATTTGAAAAATCAATTATCATTATGGTTACAGGATTAAGTGATCGTGATTCCAAAATGAAAGCTTTAAAAATGGGTGCTGATGATATTATTGCAAAACCATTTAATCCGATTGATGTTCGTACAAAAGTTCAGCTACTCTTTAGATTACGAGATCGTTTACTGGAATTGGAATAAGAAATAATGTTAGTAAATATAAAAAAGCAGATGCAAAAACATCTGCTTTATTTTTATGTTATTACTTTTACATTTTGAAATAAATCTTATAGAATGCTTAGTAAACTAAAAGAACTTGCTGCGGAATTAAGAGGTGACTTATATACCGATAAAAAAACGAGAATACTTTATGCAACAGATGCATCTGCTTATCGCGAATTGCCTGTAGCAGTTGCTCGTCCAAAAGATAGTAGTGATTTAATTAAGCTTGTTTCCTTTGCGAGTAAACACAAAACCTCCCTGATACCCCGAACAGCAGGTACGTCTTTAGCAGGACAGGTTGTCGGCAATGGTATTGTCGTTGATATTTCGAAATATTTTACCGAAATAGTAGAACTGAATGTTGATGAACGCTGGGTAAGAGTACAACCGGGAGTAATTCTCGATGAACTGAATCTGTATTTAAAACCTCATGGCTTATTTTTTGGACCTGAGACATCAACCGCCAATCGATGTATGATTGGTGGAATGGTTGGAAATAATGCATGTGGATCGCATTCAATTATATATGGTACAACACGTGATCATACCTTGTGCACTAAAGTTATGTTGAGTGATGGGAGCGAAGCGGAGTTTAAATCATTAAATAATGAAGAATTTAACCAAAAACTACAAGGTGAAAAATTAGAAAATAAAATATATCAGCATATCTATCAGATACTTTCAGAAAAAAGTAATCAAAACGAGATACGAAAAGAATACCCAGACAAATCTATTTATAGACGAAATACAGGTTATGCAATTGATTTATTATTAGAGACTGAACCCTTCACAAGCAACGAAAAACCGTTCAATTTCTCAAATTTAATATGCGGTTCGGAAGGTACCTTGGGTATAATTACTGAAATCAAACTGAATTTAGTTGAAATCCCACCAAAAGAAATTGCCGTTGTTGCAGCACATTTTAAAACAAAAGAAGAAGCATTTAAGGCAAATTTAATTGCTTTAAAAAATAAGCCCGGTGCCGTTGAAATGATGGATCACACCATATTGAATCTCACGAAAGGTAATCGAAACCAGTTAAATAACCGATATTTTGTTGAAGGAGATCCGGGTGCAATTTTAATTATTGAGTTTGCCCGAAATACAATTGATGAAATCAATGAAAGTTGTACTAATTTAATTCATGGATTTAAACAAGCAGGATTTGGATATCATTTTCCAATTATTTATGGGATTGATACCAAAAAAGTATGGGCATTACGAAAAGCCGGTTTAGGTGTTTTATCGAATATGGAAGGAGATGCAAAACCGGTTTCTATCATAGAAGATACTGCGGTTAATGTGGAAGTATTGCCTGATTATATGGATGATTTTCAAAAAATATTGAATAAGCATAATCTTGAATGTGTGTATCATGCACATATTGGTTCCGGAGAACTGCATTTACGTCCAATACTTAACCTGAAAGATTCCAAAGATGTTGCAATGTTTCGTACCATAGGTCTCGAAATTGCACATTTAGTTAAAAAATATAATGGTTCGTTAAGTGGAGAACACGGTGATGGGCGTGTTCGCGGTGAGTTTATTTCAATCATCATAGGCGAAAAAAATTATAAACTATTACAGGAGCTAAAGTCAGTGTGGGATCCAAACCATATTTTTAACCCGGGGAAGATTGTTGATGTTCCATCAATGACGACTTTTTTACGTTATGAATCGGATCGAAAAGAACCTGAGATTGAAACCATTTTCGATTTTTCAAACGTTGGAGGAATTCTTCGTGCAACTGAAAAATGCAATGGGAGTGGAGATTGTCGAAAAACCGAATTGTCTGGAGGAACCATGTGTCCAAGCTACATGGCTACTCGCAATGAAAATGATGTAACACGTGCCCGTGCAAATATTTTGAGGGAGTTCCTCACAAATTCTACTAAAAAGAATCCCTTCGATCATCAGGAAATTAAAGAGGTAATGGATTTATGTTTATCATGCAAAGCCTGTAAATCCGAGTGTCCTTCAAGTGTTGATGTTGCTAAGCTGAAAGCTGAGTTTTTACAGCATTATTACGATGCTCACGGAATTCCGTTACGTTCAAGATTAATTGCATATATCACCGAAATAAATAAACTGGCTTCAATATGGCCGTCACTTTATAATGTTATCATGAAGAACAAAGCGATTTCTTCTTTGATTATGAGAATTATCGGATTTGCACCTAATCGAAGTATGCCATTGCTTGCAAAGCAAACGATGAGTAAATGGATGAAAATGTATATATCTAACTTAAAAGATAACAAGGGAAATAACGGGAAAGTATATTTATTTAACGATGAGTTTACCAATTACAATGATACAGATATTGGCATAAAAACAGTTCAGTTACTTACCCGATTGGGTTATGAGGTGTCTATCCCAAAACACATCGATAGTGGAAGAACTTATTTATCAAAAGGACTATTAAGAAAAGCAAAAACAATCGCCATTAAAAATGTTAATTATTTAAAAGATATCGTGACTGATCAATCACCTTTGGTGGGAATAGAACCATCAGCAATTTTAACATTTAGAGATGAATATCCTGATTTAGTTGGTAATAAACTTAAAAAAACAGCCATTGATTTAGCAAAAAATGCTATAATGATTGATGAGTTCCTAAAACGCGAAATTGAATCAGGTAAAATCACGAAAGAACAATTTACAAATGAAAATAAAGAAATAAAATTGCACGGCCATTGTCAGCAAAAAGCAGTGGCTTCGACTGACCCGACCAAATTTTTATTGTCATTTCCTGTGAATTATTCTGTAGAAGAAATTCCATCGGGCTGTTGTGGAATGGCTGGTTCATTTGGCTATGAAAAAGAGCATTATGAGGTTTCAATGAAAATTGGCGAAATGGTTTTGTTTCCTTCAGTTCGTAACTCCGATTCAGAAACATTAATTGCTGCTCCCGGAACAAGTTGTCGCCATCAGATTAAAGACGGAACAGGACGTAAAGTATTACATCCTGTCGAGATTCTTTATGATGCTTTAAATTAGTTTCTAATTTCGGACGATTTGAAATCTTAGAAGATTTCTTTAATTGTAAACTTATTATTGTTAATTGTGAAAGATTCTCCGGCTTTCAGGTTTTGCATTGCTTTATATACCGGAACCTGAGTTGAGATAACATAATACGAATCATTCTCAAGTTGTATTTTCCCAATAGCAGCAGAAATAAACATCTTTTGTTTATCGGTAATTACAACTGACCCAAACTCAACTTTTTCTGAAATTCTTTTAGGATCTGCCTTTCGCACTAGTTTAATATCTTCAATATATTTTTGCAGCTGTTCAAGTTGCAAATCCTTCTTTTTCATTAATTCTTCCTTAAAAGGATCGAAAAGATCATGATCTCCCTCATATTCACTCGCTGTTTGTATTAATTCATCAATAGCTTCACGAACAGTTTGAGCACTATTTTCTAATGTTTCAATACAAGTATTAATGATTTTATTTTTAAGTTCTTGTTTGTCCATAATAATTTAGATGATTAAGTCAAAAATACAAATTTCTTTGATCAGTTGTAATTTTTAGACTCTCAAATTTAAAATTTTAAAAATAAGTTAAACTATTTACAAATAAATCAATCGAATAAAATTAATGAATGGATAATTTAAAATAAGAATACATTTTTAGTAAATTGCCAAATCAAAACTTAAAATTTTTTAAAATGAAGAAATCAGACAGTTTAATATTAACTCTATTTTTAACCTTAACTCTTTTTACAAATTTAAATGCACAGGATAAAAGCGATTGGATGGGTGGTGTACCGGAAGGTTGTACGTCTATCACAGTTGGCAAATTAGCATCTGCCGATGGCTCTGTAATTACTTCTCACACCGATGATAGTCACAGAACCCGATCGTGGATGGATATTCAACTTGCAAAAGACCATAAACCCGGAGACATGGTGCCAATGTATAAACGCACAGCTGATAATACGAAAGCCATGCCGGCATATAAACATGAAAAGATTGGCGAAATACCTCAGGTAGATCACACTTACCAGTATGTAAATTCGGCTTATCCATGTATGAACGAAAAGCAACTGGGGATTGGTGAATCAACGTTTGGTGGGAGAGAAGAGCTTCAATCTGATGCTGGATTAATTGATTGTCAACGTTTATGTCAATTAATGGTTGAGCGTTGCACTACCGCTCGTGAAGCAATAACTATGGCAGGTGAATTGGTGAAGAAATACGGCTGGAACGATTTTGGAGAAGCTTTAACTATTGCTGATCCAAAAGAAGTTTGGCATTTTGAGATTGTTGGTCCCGGAAAAGACAAAGTAGGTGGTGTTTGGGTTGCTCAACGTGTTCCTGATGATCATATTTCAGTTAACGTAAATGCAAGTACGATTAAAGAAATTGACTTAACTAAACCTGATTATTTTTTAGCTTCGGAGAATATATATGATGTAGCAAAAGAAAATGGCTGGTGGAATGAAAATGAGATTTTTCGTTTTTGTTACGCTTATGCTCCTGAAAGCAGAAAATCACTTGCCGCTCGTCGACGCGAATGGAGAGTTTTTGACCTATTAGCTCCATCTTTGCATTTAGATACTAACGATGAGAATTATCCATTCTCGGTTAAACCCGATAAAAAAGTTTCTTTAGAAGATTTAGTGATGGTTTTTAAGGATTATTACGAAGGAACACCCTATGATATGACCAGAAACATAAAAGCTACAGATAGTAATGGAAAAACAATCATATCACCTATGGCTAATCCTTTTTTACCTTATGATCAATTGGAAATTTCGAATGTAAGTGGTGGATGGTACAGCGTTGATCACGAATCCGGAAAAATTGGTTTTCTTGGTGAGCGTACCATCGCTCGCTGGTATACCATGTATGCAACAATTATCCAGTGTAGAGACTGGCTACCAAACGAAATAGGTGGCGTTGTTTGGTTAGCACAAGACAATGTTGCTACATCAATATACGTTCCTGTATATTGCAGTGCAACTGATTTACCAAAATCATATAAAACTCCGGGCCGCATAAATGGATTTACACGAGAATCAGCCTGGTGGGCCTTTAATCGTTTAGGAACCTTAACTGCTCAGCGTTGGGGCGATATGCGACACGATGTTGATGCTGTTTGGAATCCAATGCAAAAAGAATTGTTCGATAATCAGAAAAAGTTCGAAGCAGAGGCTTTGAGTGTTTATAATGAAAAGAAACCTCAGAAAACCATTTTTTATTTAACAAAATACACGAACGACTGGGGCAATATGGTTGTTGATAAAGCCTGGGAATTAGGCGATTTTCTGTGGACAAAATACGACGAAAAGTTTTAAAAGATGAATGTAAAAGAGTCATGCTGAGCTTGTCAAAGTATGACTCTTTCTAGAATAACACACTTCGACAAGCTCAGTGTGACATTTAATAATTACTTTTATGATAAACAAACGCGGTTTTGCAAGCGATAATAATTCGGGTGTGCATCCTGAAATTATGAGTGCTATTATTGAAGCAAACATAGGTCATACGATTGCATATGGAGATGATATATACACCGAAAGAGCGAAAGCAAAGTTTTATGAACATTTTGGGAAAGATATTGATATCTATTTTGTGTTTATTGGCACTGCAGCTAATGTGTTGGGATTAAATGCTGCAACCCGATCGTGGAATGCAGTTATCTGTGCTGAAACAGCTCATATCAATGAAGATGAATGTGGTGCTCCACAAAAGTTCAATGGATTTAAACTGCTTACAGTTGAAACTCCAGATGGAAAACTTACAATTGATTCTATCCGAAAACACATTAAAGGCATTGGTTTTGAGCATCATTCTCAGCCTAAAGTAATTTCCATTACTCAGGTAACAGAATTGGGAACAGTTTATACTGTTGATGAAATAAAAACTCTGGCTGATTTTGCACATAAAAATAACATGTATCTGCACATGGATGGAGCGCGAATAGCTAACGCAGCAGTAAGTTTAAATTTAAAGTTTAAAGAATTTACCAAGGACTTAGGGGTAGATATTCTTTCCTTTGGAGGAACAAAAAACGGAATGATGTATGGTGAAGCGATCTTGTTTTTAAATAAGAAATTAGGCGAAGATTTTAAATATGTTCGGAAACAAGGAATGCAATTGGCATCAAAAATGAGATTTATTTCAGCACAATTCGAGCGATATCTTACCGATGATTTGTGGTATAACAATGCTAAACATTCCAATGATATGGCGCAGTTATTATTATCGAAGATAAAAGATATACCACAAATACAGGTTACTCAAAAAGTGCAGGCAAACGGAGTATTTGCAATTATTCCAAAAGAAATTATTGAAGATTTGAAAAGTGAATACTTCTTTTATGATTGGGACGAAATGAGAAACGAAGTTCGTTGGATGTGTTCATTCGATACCCAGGAAGAAGATATTCTAAAGTTTGTTGAACTGATACAGGATAAATTAAAGTGAAATACTCAGGTAGAATAGATCATCGTATTTAATTAAATATTAATTGGATATACATTTCATTCAAAGCCTGTAAATTATATAAAAAAAATCGCAAAATGCTTTTTAAGCACTTTGCGATTTTTTTTGAGGTATTATGTTATTGGCTTAAGACTAATTCACTATCCATAGGCCTTACAATAATTATATCCAAAAAAGTAATGGAACAGCCTGGTCAGAAAATTTAATATTCAATATTAAATTCATGTCTGACTCAGAATAAGATGTTGTTCCATTAAATGAGGATCAAAAATTAATTAATATTATTTTTCGACTTATTTTCTTGATAGAATTCTACTGATTGTACCATCATTGCCCAACAATATTTTATCCACGATTTTTATATATCCTCATTGCAAAGATATAAGCAACAATCATTATTCCTATACACCATACAAGAGCTACCCAGATATCGTTACCTACTGGCTGATTATTAAGTAACGCACGCATTGCATCTACAATTGATGTTACAGGCTGGTTCTCTGCAAAAATGCGTACCACTTTTGGCATTGTATTAGTTGGTACAAACGCTGAACTAATAAATGGTAGAAGATGAATTACAAAGGCAAATGCACCTGCACTATCTGCTGATTTTGCGGAAAGTCCCGCAATTACAGCTATCCATGTCATAGACAGAGTAAACAAACCAAGAATACCAATTACGGCAAGCCAAGGCAACACTCCTGCTGGTGAACGGAAACCCATAATGAAGGCAATAAGAATGATTACAGTAACCGAAATCGCATTGGATACTAAAGAGACAAGCACATGTCCCCATAGTCCAGCCGAACGTGCAATCGGCATAGAGTGGAAACGCTCAAAGATACCACGTTGCTTATCCAGTAGCAATCGATAAGATACGTAGCCGATACCATTAGCAATGGTCATCAGAAGAATGCCAGGCAACAGGTAATTTATATAATTATCTGTACCAATTTGAATTGCACCACCTAATACGAAAACGAACAACAGCATAATCGCAATCGGCGAAATGGTGACAGTCATGATTGTATCCAAGCTGCGAAAAATATGGCGCATGGAACGTCCAAACATAACACCCATATCCTTGAAAAAATAAATATTTATAGTTTCCATTTTAATTTTCCTCCTTTTTAGCAACAACTGCAAGAAAAATATCTTCCAGAGTCGGTTGTTTTTCAATATATTCAATTTTGGCAGGTGGGCATAGTTTTTTAAGCTCTGCGAGAGTGCCATTTACTATAATTGTGCCTTTATGTAGAATAGAAATTCTGTCGGCGAGTTGCTCTGCTTCATCCAAATATTGCGTAGTTAGAAATACCGTTGTACCATTACCTGCGAGTTCTTTAATAAAGTTCCAAACTTCTATGCGAGCCTCGGGGTCAAGACCCGTAGTTGGCTCGTCGAGGAAAACAATCGGAGATTTTCCAACAAGGCTCATGGCAATGTCAAGTCGGCGACGCATTCCTCCCGAATAGGTTGAAACTCTGCGATTGGCAGCATCAGTTAAGACGAAACGGTTTAGTAGTTCATCTGCAACCTTATGAGGATTTTTAAGATGCCGTAATTTGGCAATCATAATGAGATTTTCTCTCCCTGTTAATATTTCGTCAACCGCTGCAAATTGTCCTGTTAAACTAATTGACTGTCTGACTTTTTCAGGATTTGATGCAACATCAAACCCATTTACGATGGCGGTTCCTCTATCATGTTTAAGCAGTGTAGTGAGGATTTTAACTATCGTAGTTTTTCCTGCACCATTAGAACCAAGCATTGCGAAAATACTGCCTGTTTTTACTTCAAAACCCACACCTTCCAATACTCTGACGTTTTTATAGGATTTTGTGAGTTTTTGTACTGATATTGCTATCTCATTTTGTATCATTGTTCATTTCCTCCTTTATTCAGATAATAATGTTATTCCTGTAAGATTTGCAAGATTGTTTTTCAAAAAGGCATAGGTTATTTTATCAGCCTTACAGTCAATAAACTCAACCTGTTTCATTTTCTTGTTATTTTTAAAGAAGGTATTAATTAATGTTGCATTTAAGAATTTAACTTTTTTAAATCCACAGTTTTCAAAAGAGCATTCTTCCAAAGTGCCTTCGAAGGTAATTTCGCCAAAATATGTATCAATAAATGTGGTACGATTCCACAAAGCATTTGTAATTGTATTTTTCTCTAAACCGCCTGATTTAACTTTAGCTCCTGTAAAATCGGCATCAGTAAAGTTGCAATTTATTATATAACTCTCTATAAATTCAGTTTCTTTCAGTGAACAATTATTATATTGATTATTCGCCAAATTCGAGTTCTGTATATGACTTTTACTGATGTCGGAGTTTGAGAAGTCACATTTATCAACATTATTGTTTTTTAGAATAAGTCCCGACATTTCCGAACCAATAAACTTACAATTCTGCATATTTGATGAACTGAACTTTTCGTGTAGGTTCTTCAACCCTGAAAAATCACTATCCACTAAATTCAACTTTGACATATCCCAACTAAGATTTTTCTTTTGTTTTTCAGTTGACAATTCAGTGAATTGATTTTCCAATGATTCATGGGATGTCATTTCGGTAACAGGGTATTGGAAGTTTTCTGAAAAATAGTTAAGGTCAACAGCCAGAATTTCAGCAAGACGGTTTAAGGTAATAATATCAGGCATTGATTCTCCGCGTTCCCACTTACCAACTGCCTGTGAGCTGATGAACAGACCTTGAGCAAGTTGAGCCTGAGAAATATTTATTTTCTTTCGTGCTTCAGCAATTTTATTGCCGATCATTTTAGTATTTATCATAATCTCTTTGTTTTATTGTTTCTAGTTAATTTTTTTATTTTGTCGACACTACAAAGATATTTTGATTCCATACCCGAATCAATAAAAAAACAGAAACTTATAGTTGTAAGTCCGCTATTTATAGTTGTAATATAACAACCAGCAGTTGTTTATGTTGGAATTTTTAGTGTTAAGGAGAACTTTACTATAGATATGTTCAATATTTACCGCGACAATACATTTAAAAGACTTAAAAAACATACCAACAGATTTATCAGCTTATAGTATTACCCTTTAAAGTAGTTTAAATGTTGTATAAAAGTTTAAATAAGCGCTAAAACTACAATTTAGGTTGGCATGTGATGGTTTGTGTATGTTGTTATTCTTTATCAGTATAATATCTAACCATCGGTCTGTTTTTGGATTTATTATCTACAATTTCAAAACCTGCACGTTCAAATGATTTATATAAGCCTATCCAGGCAAATGAATCAGGAAGAGGCTCTTTTGTCGGAATTGTAGGATATGCTTCTATTATTTGTATATTATTGTTTTTTGCATATTCAATAACTCCTTTTAAAATTTCAACTGAAATACCTTGACGTCTAAAGTTTTTATCAATAAAAAAACAAGGTATTGACCAAACTGACTTATTATCTATTCTTTTGTGAACTCTTGAGTTTTCAAGCTTCATGAAATCCTCTCTGGGTGCAAAAGCACACCATGCAATTGGTTGTTCTTCATAAAAACCAAGTATGCCTGTAGGTTTGTTTTCAAAAACAAGTTTCTTCATTGCTTCCTTATTACCTTCATCGGCTTTACCTTCAAGAAAATCATCTTTTTTTAAACGATAATACATACACCAACAATTTCCACAAGCACCTTTTTCTCCAAAAAGTTGAACAAATTTGAACCAATTACTTTTACTTAAAGGTTCAAAAGTAATTTGACTTAAGAAGTCCCTGTCGTAATTTGTCTTTGTCATTGAATGATTCTGGTTATGTCTGACTGGCTTTATTCTATATCTTTTCTGATGCAATGTTTTGCGTATTGCTTATTTATTACTTTCAACCAATTTAATTGTATGTGTAAGCAATTCGGAACCACCAATTGCTCCGTGACCCGGAATTACAAACTTAATATCTGTATAATGATTCAATAGCTTTTTTACTGTACTATCCCAATCTTCAACTACTGCATCTGAAAGGTTTCCCAACCCACGTGAGTTGACTGATTTTATCAAACAACCGCCAAAAAGAATTTTTTTAGACGGAATCCATACAACAATATTATCAAAAGAGTGTCCGCCACCAAAATAACGACATTCAATTATTTCTCCGTTAAAATCAAGGAATAATGAATCTACAAACGAAGTTGCCGGTATTGGTAATCCAAGCTCCATGCATTTTTCAACAGTTAACTTGTTTGCAACAGATTCAATTCCTTTAGCTTGAATATATGCTAAACCACCCAAACAATCATCATGAAAATGACCAATGATTAATTGTTTAATTTTGATATGCATTGAGTCCTGAAGATATTCAGTCAGTATCCTTGTCTTTGAATTATCGAATGGCGTATCAATCATTACAGCCTGTCCATTCTTAATAAAAATTAAACCATTTGATGAAAACCTTCCGAAACTTTCGCTTGACTCCCAGGTAATATGAACATAAACGGAATCATCAATATGAATCAATTGAATATCGTCGTTTATGATAATATTATTATTTGTTTGAGCTTTCAAATAAAATAACCCAAACACAAAAACAACTACCAAAAAAATTCTTTTTACCATTTTTTTAAAAGGTTAAGGTTATATATTTTTATTAAACAAGCTTTAGGCAAATGGTTTTGCAGGTAATCTTTTACCTGATTTAACCATGTTTCAAGGCTGTCCGAAAAGTTATATATTATATTTTTATTCGGAAATTTTACTTTGAGTAACTCTACCTGTCGGCAGACAGGTTTGTGTCTTCTTTGTAAGCCTTTGTGTAACAGCTTATTAT
>DMBU01000166.1 GCA_003446015.1 Bacteroidales bacterium
AATTTCTTCCGACCATGAGTGGGTTTTTAACCTGCTCTTTTTTTACAACTTATTATCCTTTTCTAAATCCAACAACCATTTTTTTCTACTCAATCCACCTCCATACCCGGTTAAATCTCCATTACTTCCAATAACACGATGACATGGTATTATTACAGCAACTCTGTTTGCTCCATTTGCTCCGGCAACGGCTCTAATAGCTTTTGTATTTCCAATTCTTATGGCTTGTTCTTTATATGACCAGGTTTCGCCATAAGGAATTTCCTGAAGAATTTTCCAGACTTTTTGCTGAAATTCTGTTCCTGGCGTATCCAAAGGAACTGAAAATGTTTTTCGGTTACCATCTAAGTATTCAGAAAATTCTACTTGAACCTGATCTAGAAACTTATTTTTCCCGGGAAGAATAACTGCATTTAATCTTTTACATAAATCCTGAAACTCGGTTTCAAGCATTATTCGGTCGGTAAATTCCAATAAACATATACCTTTATCTGTGGCACAGGCGAACATAGGCCCAACTTTGCTGCTAAAACGAACAATATTGATTACATTTTTATCTTTTACATCTTTAGGGGAACGTCCAAAAATGGATTGACATCCTTCACTAAATCCACTAAGAGATTCGTATCCTGATCCAAATGCAGTATCTGTGACTGAATTTCCACATTTTATTTCATTATAAGCATTATTAATTCTTAGCATTCTTTGGTATGAATGAAAGGTCATATTATGAAATTTGTTAAACCATCTTCTAATTTGACTAGGTTCAATTCCCCGTTGTTTCAAATCATAATCTTTAATCTTCAAAAAAGGATTTTCCTGAAGCTCTTTTATAATATTCTTTATATAATCAGGAGTTTCATTTTCATTTTCCATAGGTTTGCACACCTTACAAGGTCGAAAGCCATTTTGAATAGCTTCTTGCGTAGTATTAAAAAAAGTCACATTTTCAGCTTTAGGTTTTCTGGCTCTGCATGATGGACGGCAAAAAATGCCAGTTGACTTAACAGCAGTAATAAATACTCCTTCATAAAAAGATTCCTTTTTACCGATGGCATTATACATCTCTTCAAAACTTAATTTCATTTTTTGACTTTATTTGTAAGATTATTACTTAACAAAAGTATGGAAATGAATTTTGTAGAACCACCGAAAACTTAACAAGTATATTTGTGATTTTAATTATGTTTATATAATTAATTGATTTGTTGATTCTTATAATTGAACATAATTTGAAATTAATGAATTCAATAAAGAATATCCAGAAAAAGATTTGGGGATAAATAAATTGTTTGTATTTTCGTGGAGTGATTAGTCAATCAGATATGGAAAAAATAGATAAAATATACAAAGCAGCATTGGAATTGTTTACTACAAAAGGGTTTCATGGTACTCCAACAAGCGAGATTGCCAAAACTGCAGGAGTGGCAAATGGGACTTTATTCCATTATTTTAAAACCAAAGAAGATTTAATCAATAGTTTGTATTTAAAAGTTAAAAATGAACTGGTTGAAGAATCGATAAATGGAATCGATAAAATTGATTCAATTAAATTAAAAGTAGAATTTTTATGGTCAAAGTCTATTCAGTGGGCAATGACACATCCCCAAAAGTTATTCTTTATACAACAATATATGTATTCGCCTTACATTACAACAAATACGTTGGAAGAAGTTGATAAAATTAAGGAAGTATATATCAAATTAATTCAAGAAGGTATAAAAACGGGTGAGATAAAAGATGTATCAGTTGATTTAATTTATATTTTAATGACTCAGCATTTGTTTGGTATGATTCAGTATTTAATTATGAATCCTGAAAAATATCATAACTCGGAGTTTATGAATATGTCTTTTAATTTAATTTATGATATACTAAAAGTGAACTAAAAAATTTTGTTTTTAGCATAGAGTGATTAGTCAATCAAAATTATAATATATAAAATAGAAAAAATGAAAAATGTAGCATTAATAACTGGAGCATCCAGTGGAATAGGTAAAGAGTTAGCATTGATTCATGCTCAACAAAAAGGTGATTTGGTAATTGTAGCTCGCCGTAAAGAAGAATTAGAATCTTTAAAAACCGAAATTGAAAATAAATTTGGTGTACAAGTAAAGGTAATTGCGAAAGATTTAACAAAAACTGAAGCCCCAAAGGAAATTTATGATGAACTTAAGCAAGCAGGAATAGAAGTTGAATATTTGATAAATAATGCAGGTTTTGGCGGTTTAGGTAAGTTCCACGAACGTGATTGGGTAAAAGATGAAGCTATGATTAACTTAAATGTGATGGCTTTAACAGCTTTAACTCGTTTGTTTTTACCGGATTTCGTAAAAAGAAACAGTGGTCGAATTCTCAACACTTCTTCTACCGCAAGTTTGATTCCCGGTCCATTACAAGCTGTTTATTATGCAACAAAAGCTTTTGTTACTTCATTTAGTAACGCCATAGCAGAAGAACTGCATGATACAAATATTACCGTTACAGCATTGTTGCCTGGAGCGACCGAAACCGAGTTTGGAAAAATATCAGGAATGGATAAAACAAGCATGTTTCAAAGTACCTCAAGTGCAAAAACTGTTGCAGAAGATGGTTACAAAGCTATGATAAAAGGTAATTTGAATAAAATATCGGGTATTACATTTGCTCAAAAACTCATGTTTGCTGTTCTTCCATTTACACCAACTAAAATGCTTTTGACACAAGTTAGAAAAATGCAGGAAGTTAATTAGCAATTATCAATTATCA
>DMBU01000094.1 GCA_003446015.1 Bacteroidales bacterium
GCGTTGGCTCGTGGGGCTTTGGCAATGTGCTTGCATTGTATGGCTATTTTAGTTTATTGATTTCGTTAATTAATTCTTGATTTTTACCTGCGGCATATAATAATTGAGGAATAATTCTGCTAGAGAAATCTTTTCTTTGTTTCTCAATTCCAACTCTTATCTTTATTGATTCCATCAAGTCCTTTAATATTTTTTCTGCAAATTTTGGATGTTCAAATGTTAGTTCATTTAAACCATCACTTATTTGTCCAATGTCAATACCTTTTGAATTTTCAATAAGTGAATCATAAGAGTTAATGATAAAGTCCACTGAAATTTGCATATACATTTGAGATCCTATACTAGCAATATTTCTAAAACTTTGAGAAACTGTTGAAAGGGTGACTTCAATGTGATTTTGCTTTGATTTTGTTTTGATCAACTCTAATAAATTATTTTCAGAAACAATGCTGTCAATTTTATATATTCTGTAATAGCCTGTAAGTAAGTCTTGAATATTTGAGGATTTAATTTTATTTGTAAAATCTACTTTATCAATTGTAAATAGTTCATTCAAAATCCTCTTAGAATAAGTTTTATTTTTGTCATAATTGTATTCTCTGTTTGAAAGTTGCATTAACACTTTTGTTACCTGTTCAAAAGAAGTGTCTGGTCTTAAACAACTCTTTCTGATAGAATCATTGTTTATTTTGGTATATATGCCTACTGCAATTTTTTCTTTCAGATTTTTTGTTAAAATTGTTTCAAGGTCGGTAAATTTAATTTGTTCATTAAGTAGTTCAGCAGATATTCTTTCGGGAGTAATTAATTCTTGAATTTCCTTAACAGTAATTTTTTCCTTCAATACATAAGTAGCATTTGCAAGCTCCGTCAATGTATTGGTACTTGAAATATTCCCAGAAATTTTGTTTGATAATGTACTTAGTTCGTCTTTTGAGATTGGGTAATTTAACTTAGCAATTATATGAGCCAACTCAGTAAATCCTTGCAATGAATTATTTGGTTGCTCGTAAAAACATTTATCTAAAAGTTTATTTCTTATAATAGAAACAAACACATCAGTCTGATTTGGAAAGCACTTAATAAACAATGGAATTCTTTGAGCTAAATCATTAGCTGATGCCCCAATAAATAATGCTTGGATTTTTTGTTCCCCAGGATATAATTCCTGTATTAATTCATTGTCAACTTGATTTATATGTGATAATCCAATAGCATATTTTGAAAGACCGTGTTGTGTTTGTGATTCAAACTTTCCGTTATGTTTGAATAATTGCAAAAGTTCTTTCGGTTTCTTTTTACCATCTAAAATATAGAAGTTCGCAAGATTATTAATTGCTTTGCCGAAAATATCAATGGATGAGTTTTTTAAGTTTTTGTAAATTTCATTTGTGTCAAGCAGCTCATACAGGTCAAAGGCTAATTGTCTAGTAATTGGCGATTTACTTAAATTTACAATTCCCTCAATTTTTTTGCTATAATTTCCACTGTATTGTTCAAATTTTGTTTTCCATTCTGTGTACTTTAAACTTGAAGCAATCTTTGTAACAAATGGTTTATTCTGTAAATTTTTTGTCACTAATTCGCTTAAATCAAAAAATGGTTTAGACTTAAAGCGATTATCCGCCACATTTTGCCTAAATACAGGGCGTTTAGTTATATTGTAATATTGAGCAACTTCATTTACTTTATTAACAACTTCTTCGCTATTCTTTTCAAATAATACAAGGTCATATCCTTGTAATGTGTCAATTAAATTTTGGATAAAAACCTTCGCTGTTTCATTGTTAAGTTCCTTTTTGATTTCATTTAAACCAAATAAAATCAATTTTAAGTCAATAATATCTTTTCTGTTAGAATAATGACTAAAAATAAAATCTGTAGAAGTCTTTTGTGATAAGATTAAATCCAAATGTTTAAGTTGCTTTCTGGTTAGTAAAGCTTCAATTAGTATGTGTATATTTTCGGGTTTTGAACCAACTATATAATTTAATACTTGCTCTGTTTCATAAATGATTTCAATGTTCTTCTCATGTTTTATTGCATCAGATAGTAATTGAGCATATTCTGTGTGAGGGAATCTGTAAAAAAAGTTATTTCTAATGTCAATAAAAACTCCGTTATCAATTTGTTGTTGAACTGGCTCTGCTAAGTTTGTTAGTTTGAATGGGCAGTCAAATTTATAAATGGATGAATATTTAAAAACAACTTCATAATCCATTTTTTTATAAATATGTGCTTTGTAAAATTCCAAATAGCATTCTCTGTCAAGGACATCTTGAAGCTTTCTATCAGGATATGAAAGCTCCCAATAAATTAGAAGTATCGAGGTTTTTAATAGATTTAATTCAGTATTTTTTAAAACTATTTCTATCTCTCCAATTTCCCAAGTGTTTTCAGGTTTAACCTTTCTTAAATATGCAATTCTGTTTTCAATTATTCCCTTTATTCTCACTATTGTTTGCTCGTCCTTTGCGAAAGCATCTGTAAAGGATTCTTTAATGTCAAAATGAAAATTATTTAAGGATGAACGTAATAGTTTTTGCGTATTATTATCTCTAGCAATAAACAATACATTGATTTTATTTTCGTCACAAATCTGATAAATTCTTTTGGCTATTTCATATCTATCAATATGGGCATTGTCAATGATTAAAAGAGAGTCAATGTTTCTAAAATATAGTGATTCTTCTTCATAGTTATGATGCCATTCTTCTAAGTTAATATAATAGGATTTTATTAGTTTTCTATCAAGAATAGAGTTTAACCCAAATATTAGACTTGTTTTTCCGGCACATGGAGGACCTTCAATTAAAGCTTTTCTGCCATTATTTTCAAAAATTTGGCTTAGTTTTTTTATTAACTGTTCTTCGTATGATGTGTAAAAAAGGAAACCATTTTTGAAAGCCTCGATATTTGATAGATATTCTATTAAATTTCCTTTCATTTTTTCTTCGAAAGGTTTGAATCCTTTTAACAGTCTATCACGCCCTAGTTCAATTCCTAATTCTTGGTTAAGGAAATCCAGTATTTTTTTTGCTTTATTAGAATCATCTTGTCTTATGATTTCTTTTAAAATTTCTTTGAAACTTATAACTTCAATGAGATTATCAGAAGAATTGTGTATTTTTCTTAAACTATCAACGTCCGTTTGAATGAAAAGAATTTTGAGAGATTTGTATTTGTCTTTCCAGTTTTTTTTATAATCAGCAATAGTATCTGTTACCTTTTTGTCTTGAGAAGTGTTTTGAGCAGTAATTTGAACAGAGTAACCATCCCCTTTTGAACTGAACAAATCTATACCTGATGTGTTGGTTGAGTATTTTTCTTCAGTATGCTTTAATTCCAAATTGTAAATTAAATTAAGTAGCTGTTTAAATAGGTATTCGGAATACTTATGATTATCCAATAAACTTGCTTTAGCCTGCTGATTCAAAAATCCTTTGTAGTCATTAAGAATTCGGCTAATCTGTTCGCAATATTTATTTAATTTACTCATAAAATTTATTTAATCCTGTTGGTTTAAAAAGTGTTTGCTTTTCATTTATTTAAATTCGTAACATATTTAACAATAGCTCTACTTTCTTATTTTTTGCTCAATAGGTATTTGCTCAAATTTAAAATCTACATATTGAGAAAAGTTCTTTGTTTCATATTCCAATAATAATTTTTTAAATTCATTCAAGTTCTTCCATTTTTCTTCACTTTGTTGTTCAAGTATTTCTTTAAATGCTTGCCAATTTCCAAATAAACCAATAATGAAATTGCTAATTGCGAATTTCTTTTGGTCAAATGGTTCAGGGTCAATTAATGCAAGTAAAAAACCATCTAAGTCTTTGGTTAGAACAAAGGCTTTCATTATTTCTTTGGTTTCTTCTGGTAATATTTCTTGTTTTTGATAAGAGCCACCACCTGTTGGATTCCAATTAGTTTGCTTGCAATCGTGAAAAAGACTCCAAACATTAGAATCTAATTTTTCAGTTTCAGAACAATAAGTTTTAAAGTAATCTAATACCAAACCCTTTAATTCCTCTTTAGATATAGGGAATGAATCAGAAAATTCATTATTTGCGTATCTAATAAAATCCGCTTCAAAGGAAAATGGACTTTTAGCATTTTTAAATAAGTTCAAAACAAATTGCTTTAATCCTTCTACTTCATTTAAATCGGAATAATACCTTACAGCTAATTTATTTTCATAATTGTTAAGCTTGTCATATAAGTCTTTCCCATCATAACCAACCAATTGCCTTGAAAACATATTTGGATTAAGTGTTTTTTGATTTGCTAAATGGAATATGGCATTAATTACTTTTTCAAAATCCTCTCTATTGTCAAATGATTTGATTTCGGCAAACCTACTTTTTAGTTCAAATTCTAAATTTTGTTTTACCCATTCTGTTATTTTCTTATTAAATTCTTCGCTACTCAATGCTCTTGCTTTGCTAAATTCAATTTCTGACAGCGAACCTTCAAGTATATTATAAGCAAAGTATCTATTAAATTTACTAGGATAAACTACGGACAAATGTTTTCGGGAATAATAACTATACATTAAGCTATCTTCAAAAATACCTTCAATAAATGAAACGATTTTATTAATATCATTTAATGGAACTGACAACTCAGAGTAATTTTCATTTAAATAAACCTTTAAATATTTCTGTTTGGGATTGTCTGAAGTTTCGACTAGTACATATCTCTGTTTTTCGCTTGAACTATGGTTAAGTGTTAAGAAATCAGTTGTCCTTTTGAATAATAATTCATAGGCCGATGGGTATTTAACACGAAGTAATTCTAAACGTAAAAAATCATTAAAATCAACCTCACCATTTAATTTGCTTAGATTGAGAACTAATGCATTCGCCAATCTTGTCACATCACGCATACTTTCTAACCATTCATTTAAAAATGTTGGGACAACAGAAGTTGAACCAATAATTTCTTCATTAATTATAGGATGAAAGCCTATTGGAAATTTTTCTTTTAATTTTTCGGCTAATTTATATCTGAAAATATCTTTTTTAAAATATGGAAGTGTAACTTCAATTTGAAATATTTTTTCTAAAAATTGTTCTTGTTTGTATGGATTATGGCTTTTTAACGCATTAACAACGTAGTTTCTATCATAAGCAACAATAAAAAATGTATTGTGAAAGTTTGCCGTATTTCTTACAAGTCTAATAACTTCAATAATTTCATCTTTATCTAATCTGTCTAAATCATCAATGTAAACTATAATTTTCTTATTAATTTTTTTTAGAGAATTATTTATATCATCGAATAAACTGTTTAATGATTCAAATCCTGTTACAGCCGACACAGATGTTTGAATAGTTTGTGTCATTGTATTATCATTCAATGAAACCAGCTTGTTCGAGTATAATATTAAAAGTCGAGAAAGCGAGGAATGATATGGTCTAATGCTTTCTTGAACGGTTCCAAAAAAATCTTGAATTATTGCTTTTGGCGAATTACTGTTCCAAGGATTAAAATTTATTTCTATTATTTCAGCACCCTTTATTTTTCTCTTTAGTAAATCAATAAAAGAGGTTTTACCTAATCCCCATTTTCCGTTTATGCCAATAGCAAAAGCTTTATCAAAATGACTCGATTTTATTTTGCTTGCTAATAATTCTGCATAGGGCGTATAGCCTAATTCATCATTCTTTTTCTCTCCAATCGGCTCATCATCAAAAAAAGATGCGTTACCATTTTTTCTTTCTATCTGTTTAGCTTTAATAAATAGAAATAAATTGAATACACAAGCTATTATTAAAACGTCTGCGTACTTGAAATTTCCTGAAAATGAAAATGGTGTAAAATCCCAAACAGTGCAAGTAGTCCTGTAAATAGCATAAATTATCGTTATTGATATTAAAAAGAAGAACAAGTTTTTTGATGGTGTGTATTTTTTGAACCTGCTAATAAGTAGAATTAAAGCAGATAAAATTACAAGTGAAAAAATTACATCATTATACCAAACTGATTCAACATAACTTAATGCATATTTAATAATTGTGTTTGTAAGTAATAACTCAATTGGCTTGTGAAAAACTATAAATAGAATTAATGCTATGAAAAACAGCATTCGTTGTTTATTAAAAATAAGAGCATATATGTTTTGTAAAAACTTCATTTATTTACGTTGTTTTTTTTATTTTCTTCGGTTTCTCTTTTGTAAACAGGTCTGCCGTGTACTTCTCGTATAGTTCAACTAAAAATTCAATTCTTTTGGCTGCATTAATAAACGGTTGCGGTCTGTAACATAAATCAACCGCTTTGTCAAGCTCTTGGTGTGCCTTTACCAAAACTGGTGGCATTGTTAATGGGTCGTATAAATCTGCTAAAGAATAAGTAGGAAATTCCTTTCTTGCCGATAAAACAGCCTCCGTTGCTTTTTCAACTGCTTTAATTTGTCTTTCATTTATATTTTCTGGCCAAGGATAATTATTGTAAACAATTTTATTTGAGTAGATGAAATCACTTTTCATTCTACCGCATACATAACTCATCCAAGCCATATGCATCTTGCTTTCTAAAATACCGAAAAGATAAAGGCTTGCATCAGGAATAAAAGAAGCGGTATTGTTTATTATAAATTCAGGTTCAACATAAGCAAACGGAATATAAGCCCGTCTTTCGGATGAAACTTTTGGAAACATTAAATACCTTGTTGTTGGTTGTCTATCTTCTGAAAAAAGAGTTGGGAAATTTGCCCAATGTCTTGTTCTTGCCTTTGTACTTGCTAATCGAAAGTTTTTAACTCTTTCAATTCGCTCTTGAATGAATGGAATATGCCTAATTTCATTTAATGGAGCATCTTTTAACCAAAGACAATATCTAACATTACCGTTTATGAAGTCGCCACCTCCAACAAATGGTCTGATGAATTTTGAACTTTCGGGATATTTTTCTTTTAGTTGATTTACTTCCTCTAAAGTCAACATAAAATGTCCATCGTCAGTAGTTTCGCTACCTTTTATGATTTCGGGTACATTGCATAAAGGCTTTGTTCTTGTAGTAATAAACATATCCTTTCCTTCAACTAGATAAGGATTTATGTTTTTCACTTTAATTTCGTGTGCTTCGCCCTTTATATCCTCATATTCAAAAACGCTTTTGTCATTAGTATCATAATTGGCGAAGCCAATTATGACTACGTGAACGGCTGCATTTCCTTTGGCTTCGTTTCCCCATTTAAAAGTTCTATGAGAAAAGTGTATTTTGATTTTGTATTTGTTGAATAGCAAGCCCCAAATAGTCCCAACTTGTTCGCCTTGTGCAATTGAGTTTGTAGAAACAAATGCTACTTTAATTTTTGTATTTTGAATGTATTGAGCCGCTTTAACATACCAAGCTGTTACATAATCTAAAGTTCCTCCGCCAGTAACACCAGCAAATATTCTTTCCATATCCGCTTTTTGTTCAGGTTTTTGAACTTGTTTACCTATAAATGGCGGATTTCCGAGAATATAAGAAAGTTCGTTTTTAGAAACTACATTTTCCCAGTCTGTTTGTAATGCGTTGCCGTGAACAATTTTTGCGGATTTTTTCAAAGGCAGACGAACAAAGTATTGTCCAAACTCGTTGCTTATTTGCATATTCATTTGGTGGTCGATAAGCCACATTGCAACTTCGGAAATTCGTGCAGGAAATTCTTCATATTCAATTCCGCACATCATATCAACGTCAAGCCAAATAATTTCTCTAACGTCAAATACTCTTTGTCCTGTTTTATTTGATGCTCTTAAAATTTCTAATTCAAGCAGTCGTAATTCTCGATAAGTGATTACAAGAAAATTACCGCAACCACAAGCAGGGTCAAGGAATTTTAGTGTGCTTAATTTTTTATGAAATTCGGGAAGTTTGTTTTTATTGTCCTTTATACTTTCAAATTCTTTCCAAAGGTCGTCCAAGAAAAGCGGTTTGATAAGTTTTAAAATATTGGTTTCGCTTGTGTAATGTGCTCCTAAGTTTCTACGTTCTTTTGGGTTCATTACACTTTGAAACATTGAACCAAATATCGCTGGCGATATTTTACTCCAATCAATGTAACAGCAGTCAAGCAAGGCTTGACGCATTTTTGTGTCGAAACTTGCCGTAGGCAAGTTTTCTTCAAAAAGTTTTCCGTTTACATAAGGAAAGTCGGCAAGTTGCTCGTCAAGATTTTTAAAACGATTTTCTTTCGGTGTATTTAATACTTGAAATAATTCTTGCAGTTTTGATGCAAGGTCGCTTCCATCTTCGGCTGTCCGTTGTTCTAAATACTCTTGAAATTGTTGCTTGTTGAAAATTGTTGTGTCTTCGGCAAACAATAAAAATAAAATACGAACCAAATACACTTCTAACGGATGTCCCGTATATCCAATTTCTTCAAGTCTGTCGTGAAGTTTACCCATTAACTCCGCTGCTTTAATGTTTGCGGGGTCTTGTTCTTTGTAAATCTTTTTTTGATAACCTAAAATGTAGCCGAAATGCTGAACATTATTTATAAATTCTTTAAGTTTAAATTCTATGTGTTTGTCTTCTTCTAAATCGAAAAGCCTAAAATTTTCAAAGTCAGAAACAAGAATGTATTTCGGTAATTCGTGTTGTTTTAAACCGTGGGTATAATCAATTGCTTGTTGATACGCTTTGTCAAGGTTTTTGCCTCGACTTTTCATTTCAATTAAGATTGTCCCTTTCCAAAGCAAGTCAATATAACCATCTTTTTCGTCCAGTTTTTTAACTCTATGCTCAAAAGTACCAACACGTTTACTGCTAATACCAAAAACATTAAAAAACTCCACCAAAAACGGCTTAGCGTCTGCTTCTTCGTTTGAAGTGTCTGCCCATTCTTTTGAGAAATTTAATGCTCTGTCTTTTATTTCATTCCAACTTAAAACCATTTTACTTAATTCAAGTATTCTATAAATTTACAATTTTTCTTGGGGTGTGTCGGCAAGATTGCACTCTTTGACAAAGCTTTGGTCTCAGCGTTGGCTTGTGGGGCTTTGGCAATGTGTGCAATGTGGGTCGGCAATTGTTTTAAAAAATGTGCGGTGGCAAAAAAAATAAAAAACATCAGGTCGGCTTGCGTGTCGGCTTTCTGGTCTTGTCAATATTTCGTTTTTCTGTCCTTTCACAATGGTTTACTTTTCAATTTATCGTTGACTCTGTTTTTTTTCTACACTTGGCGGTAACAAGTCGATACCCGCCAATTGCGGGTATTTCCTTAATTAGCATTCAATCAATAAATATTATTAAAGTTCTGTTTATTAATCGTAAACCCGTTTTTAATCGTTTACTTACCATATAATCTATTTGTAAAATCATTT
>DMBU01000151.1 GCA_003446015.1 Bacteroidales bacterium
TCCCTTTAGTCCCGAAAACTTTCGGGAGGGGCAATGCAATTGATTTTCACTCTATTGGCTGTATTTTAGGTGCAAAAACGGATATTCATATTAAATACTAATAAATTGATCATTCAAGGCCGGTATTTATATCGGCCTTTTTTTAACTAAAAAGAGTAGATGTATTTATTAAGATATATAAGTCTTAAAAAAATAATCAATATTCTAAAAGTATATCTGGGATATTACGCATCAATTGTTTTTAAAAAAGTTATCCTATTAGGTAGTCCATTTAGCTTAACTACTGAGCCAACCAATAACTGCAATTTACATTGTATGGAATGCCCAACAGGAAACAATACTTCAAAAAGGGAAAAAGGGAATGTTGATTTTGAATTATATCAAAAAATTATTGATGAACTAAAAGATTATATTCTATTTCAAATGATCTATTTCCAGGGAGAGCCATTTCAGCATCCCGACATTTTCAAGATTATAAATTATGCAGATCAAAATAAAATTTATACCAGCACTTCAACAAACGGACATTTCCTTAGTCAGGAAAATTGTCATAAAATTGTCCAATCGGGATTAAAGAACATTCTAGTTTCAGTGGATGGCACTGCACAGGAAACATATGAAAAGTACAGAGTTGGAGGAACCCTGCAAAAGATTTTAAAAGGAATTGAGACTCTTGTAAAAACAAAACAAAATCTGAAATCCAAATTTCCAACTATCCACTTACAATATCTCGTTTTTAAGTACAACCAACATCAGATGAGTGAAATCCGAAAGATTTCTAAATTGCTTGGGGTAAATAAACTCGATTTTAAATCGGCACAAATTGAAAATGAAGAAAACTATTCACTCATACCTGATATTAAAAGGTACTCGAGATATAAATATGAGAATGGTGAGTATACGATAAAAAACAAAATGCAAAACCGGTGTTTTAGAATCTGGAGTACATTGGTAATTAGTTGGGATGGAAATATTGTTCCTTGCTGTTTTGATAAAGATTTAGATTTTATCATGGGAAATGTTAAACAAACCCCAATATTAAAAGTCTGGAAATCAGAAAATTTTATTCGTTTTAGAAAAAGCACATTACTAAATCGAAAAAAAACATCTATTTGCCGAAACTGTACCGAAGGATTACGTATAAAGTCTTGATAAATAAGATTCGAGAAATCAATATCATCCGTCAAGTTGAAGGATTAATGCATTTTTTTCTTATATTTCCGAATTTGGAATAGATTAAAAGCTATGGTCTATGAAAACTAAATTTCTTCACCTGATAGTTATTATACTATTATTTTCTGTATATGATAGTTATTCGCAAGAAATTGATACCTCATCAACAAGCAATCTTTTTGAGCTTTCGCTTGAAGATTTAATGAATATTGAAATAGTTTCGGCTGTTCGACAAAACCAGAATATTACCGATGCTCCTTCTATCGTTTCAGTTATTACCGAAAAGCAAATTAAAGAAAGAGGTTATTTAAGTGTTGACGAAGCTTTAAATAGCATTGCAGGATTAGATATTATTACTGATCATTATCAACCAAACTTAGGAATCAGGGGGATAAACGGGGGTTTAAGAAGCTGGTCGAGGTTAGTTAAGGTAATGGTCGACGGACAAAGTATTTCCTTTCGATCTGGCTCTGATAATTATCTCGATGCATCCTTAATCCCAATTGAAGCCATTGAAAAAATTGAAATTATCCGAGGTCCAAATTCTGCTCTTTATGGTAAAAATGCATTTCTTGGTGTTGTAAATATCATAACCAAATCTGGATCAAATCTGGAAAAAGCATCTATTTCTCATTTTATTGCAAGTCTTAATGAGAACACATCGTTTGGATTAAGTAGTATTTGGGGAGGAAAGAAAAACAACATTGATTTTATATTTGCAAGCTCTTATTCTCAATTGGATCAATCCGGATTAATACCACAGAATGTACCCGGAAGCTCTGTTTACAGCAATCTAAATAAGAGTCAAAAAAATGAATCAAATCCTTTAAGTGTATATACTAAATTAAGATATGAGAAAGAAAATATAGGAACTATCGTTTTTGACATGAATCAACAGCTTATTAACTCCTATGCAGAATTTCTCGATTGGGGAACGTTAACCCATAATAACAGAATCAGTTTATTTAACTCATATGAGCGCCTTACTTACTCTAAAGATGTTTTTGAAAATCTTTACTCCTCTTTTTCTGTAACTCACTCTACCGGCAAACCCTCAAAGAAAGAAATTTTTGATACAGACTCGGATCCTTCGGTATGGGTTGAAAGAGATATCGGATATACAGGATATGATGTAAGCGGGAGTGTCTCTTATTTTATTGATGATATAAATAATTTTGCTTTGGGTATAGACTATACAACAGATGCCCATGATCATCAGAAATATTATACAGTAAACAACAATGGTGTTAGAACCTTAAATCCGGGAGGGACCGAAGGAATTAAAAACTTTAATAATCTGGGCGTTTATTTACAAATGATTTTTAATGCAGGTGAATTTTTTAATATAAATTATTTAAGTAATCTAACATTAACAGCAGGATATCGTTTTGATTATCATAATATATATGGTGATGTTCTGACTTACCGACTGGCTGCAGTGTACCGGCTAGCCAATCAACTCAGTACCAAGCTCATGTATGGAACCTCCTTTAACGCACCCTCGCCAGTTCAATTATATTCAAATTATATTACACCGGGAGGACTTGTAGGAAATCCGGCACTGAAACCCGAAAAGGCTAAAACATGGGAATGGGCATTAATGGGTAAAATTATTGACAACGTAAATTTCAACACAAATATCTTTTATACTGAAATTGATGATAAAATTGAATACTTATTACCTTATGGACAGGTTTCAAATATAACTGCAGAGAATGTTTCAAACATATATTCAGCCGGAATTGAAGCAGAACTCAATGCCAGCTTGTTTCATAATACAGCTTATGTAAATTACTCATATCAAAAAAGTATTCTTGAAAAAACAGACCCTTTGTTAGAGAAAATAAGAGTAAATACGGCCCTTTACCCCAGTCATATGATCAAGTTTGGAGATATATATCATTTGCCAGAATACTTTTTAAATATAAATCTTGAAGGGAAATTTATTAGCTCAAGAATTGCAAGCGACCAAAATAATTTTATTTACGACCCGATAAATTATTCTACGAACAGATACAGTCTGGATTCTTATTTTATTTTAGATTTAACAATAAGTTCCACTAATATTGAAATCTTTGAGAATAGCACAACAAAAATAAGTTTAAAAATTCAAAACTTATTAAACTCTAAGTTTTACTACCCGGGATTTAATAATTATGATATTCCTGGTTTAGGTCGGGCAATTTATGTCAGATTTACTCAATATATATAGTTATGATAAAACTGAATAATATAACATATACTTTACTTGCTGTGCTCTTTTTGCTGATTTTATCATCATGTGAAAAGCTTACAGAAGATTATAACAAACCGGAATATGAGAATTCAATTAAAATTGGTGTTGTGGGAGATGTTTCTGTATTGCGGGAACAGGTTGAGAACATGTTTTTTGGAGCTAAACTGGCAAGTGAAGAAATAAATAATTCAGGGGGACTAGAATTAAATGGTGAAAATTATGAAATAGAATTAATTTTCAAAAACTCTGCAGGATCAGCTGATGAAGGGGTAAAAGTTACCAATGAATTAATTAACGAAGGAGTACAAATTATTATCGGTCCAACTTTCTCTTCTGTTGCCATCGAAATGGCTGAGTTATGTATTGAAAACGATATTTTAATGATGACTTATTCGGCAACTACACCAGACCTTTCTTTTTTAAATGATAAAGATTTAATTTGGCGAACATGTCCATCGGATTATACGTTTGGGGCAATTTCTGCTCAATATTGTTTTGACACTTTGCAATACAGAAGTGCAGCAATTCTTTATCGCGACGACAGGTTCGGGATTGGTTTATCTGAAATTATTAAAAATAATTTTATCGAACTTGGAGGACGCATTTCTAATTATGTTTCTTTTCCTGGAGATATTCCGGATTTATCAGCCTACAATTTCGATTATGAACTAAATACTCTTCTAAAAGAACAAGTCGATTTGATTTATATTGTTGCTTTTAATTCAGAAATTGCTGTGTTAACAAACAAGTTATACAATAATGCATTATATCAAGCTTTAGAAAAAAAACCAACAATTTTCCTTAACGATGGAATTCTTGCTGAAGAACTTATTGCCAATGCAAATCCGGGATTTTTAAGAACAATAATTGGAATAACAAGCACTAATGAAGAAAATCTAAACTATGGCATTTATAAAACAAATTACATCAAGCGATTTGGATTTTCACCAGCTACTTACTCAGAGCATTCGTATGATGCCGTATATTGCATTGCTTATGCCATGCAAAGAGCCAATTCTTTAAATCCTTTAAATTTTATTAATTATTTACGCGAAATATCCGGCACAGAACAATTTGCAAATGAGACATTACGAGAGCAGATCCTTATAAATGTGAATGAATTTAGCATTGGAAAAAATGTAATAAATAAAGGAGAATCGATTAATTACGAAGGAGCTTCCGGACCAATAAATTTTGATTATCATGGAGATCCTATTCCTAAAATAGTTATTTGGGGAATTGAGAATAATGAATTTACTGAAATATCATATTACGGAAAATAATTCTTGATAGTAAAAAAACATACATATAAAAACGTACAATCTTCAATAGATTTTTTTAAGAAGCCTGTTTTACTCTTCTTGTTGCTTCTTGTTACATATCAGGGTTTTTCTCAGGCAAATGTATATGTGTTAAAAGCTGTTTATCTTGAGAAATTTTCGCGTTTTGTGACCTGGCCCAATGAATGTTTGATGAATGACCATACTAAGCCTTTCGTAATTTCGGTTTATGGAAAAACTCCTCTTGTTGATAATCTTGAACAAATTTACGCTGTTCAGAAAATTAATAATAAAAAGGTTTTAATTAAACACATCTCAAATCTTTATGAAATCGAAAATAGTCATATATTAGTAATCGCTGAAACAGAAAAAAAGAACTTGCAAAATATTTTATCTTTAACAAAAAATTTACCCATACTTACAATAAGCGAAGCATCAGGATTTGCAGACAAAGGAGTATTGATAAACTTTTATGAAGAAAACAATAAGTTGAGATTTGAAATAAACGAAACTGCAGTTTTGCAGTCTCCTTTACAAATGAGTTTTTATTTACTGAACTCTGCTAAAATTGTTAATCCGGTAAAAAATAACTAATGAGTATATTTCAGCATATATCGATAAAGAACAAGATTATAAGTGTCATCTTACTCGTGAGTACAATTACAATTTTAATTGGATTTACACTTGTAGGAATTGGCGATATTAAAAGTTTAAAGCAGGAAATGCTTTTAAACAATCTTATGAATACAAAATTAATTGGCGAATATTTGGTTGCTCCACTTACTTTCGACGATAATGCTGGTGCCGAGAGCATATTATCCAAACTATCAACCATTCCCGGAATTAAAAGTGGTGCTTTGTACGATCGAAACGGATTCCTTTTCGCCTCTTATAAAAGAACTGAAGATGTTTTTATAACACCATTATACGAAAATCCGGATGAATTAACCCAATCAGTAAGTGAATTTACAAAACTCTCTTTAAATATCGAATATCCAATTATTTATGAAGATTTTAAATACGGAATTATTGTATTACATGTTGATACAACCCTGTTGATCACAAAAACAAAAGATTATATTCTAATCATGCTTGGCATTTTGGCTGGAATGATCTTCTTCTCTTTTATTCTGGCTAATCGATTACAAAAACCCATATCACAACCCATACTCGAATTGGCCAAATTAACCCGTAAAATATCAGGAGAAGGCGACTATAACGTAAGAATCGAACATAAAAGCAACGATGAAATTGGAGTTTTATATGATGATTTCAATAACATGTTACAGCAAATTCTTAATCGTGAAGCTGCTCGAGATATTGCAGAAAAAGAACTTCTGGAAGCAAAAGAAAAAGCAGAAGAAAGCGATCGGTTAAAATCTGCCTTTTTAGCAAACATGTCCCATGAAATCAGGACTCCAATGAATGCAATTTTAGGTTTTGCAGAGTTAATTACCATGCCCGACTCCGAAGTAACCCCATCAGAAAAAGAAACTTTTATTAAATTAATCAATAATAGTGGAAACAACTTATTACGTCTTATCGACGATATTATTGATATTTCAAAAATTGAAGCGGGACAAATAAAAATTCATAAAAAAGAATGTCATCTTAACAACTCATTAAGAGATATTCAGCAATCATTTCTTGAAATTAAAAAACAAAAAGGGAAAGAACATATTGATATCAGATTAAACGAAAATGCATTATCACAGAATTTAATTATAAATACCGATACCCTTAGATTAAATCAAATCTTCACGAACCTCATAGACAATGCTTTAAAATTTACTGAAGATGGCTTTATTGAGTTTGGTTATGAAATTCAGAATAAAGAAAAGCTTCTTTTTTACGTTAAAGATACCGGGGTTGGGATGGATCATAAGAAAAAGGACATTGTATTTGATCGTTTTACAAAAATTGAAGATGATACTACAAGATTATACCGGGGTGCAGGATTAGGATTAGCTATTAGTAAAAGTTTAGTAGAACTTCTTGGTGGTAAAATATGGGTAGAATCAGCTCCCGCGGTAGGTTCCACGTTCTATTTTAATATGCCCTTCGATAGAATCACAGAGACTGAAAATAATACCCCTCTTATTAATTTATCTGACAACTACGACTGGACCGACACAACCATATTAGTTGCAGAAGATGAGCCTGCGAATTTTATTTACATTGAGGAAGTTTTAAAAATTACAAATGCTAAAATTCTTAAAGCAGTAAATGGAAAAGAAGCTGTTGAAATGTTTAAAAAGAATAATGATATAAAAATCATTATTATGGATATAAAAATGCCAGAAATGGATGGTTACGAAGCTACCCGGCAAATAAAACTCCTAAATAAAGATGTGCCTGTTATTTCTCAATCGGCATATGCAATGCCCGGCGATATTGACAAAGGACTCGATTCCGGAATGAATGATTATTTAATAAAACCGGTTAAACCAAAAGTATTGTTATCTATATTAAATAAACATCTAAATAAGTTGTCACCAACAGGTTAAGCTATACTTAAACTAGATCTACAAGTCATTTTACCGGACTGAACATAAAGGCATAATACTGATAAATGGTT
>DMBU01000041.1 GCA_003446015.1 Bacteroidales bacterium
AAGTAGGTTGTCTGGATTACGGGAAGAGATTCTATGACCCTGCACTCGGTAGGTGGCAAGTGATAGATCCTATGGCTGAATTATTCTTAAGCTTAAGTCCATATAACTATTCATTTAATAATCCTGTGCGTTATACCGATCCCGATGGATCTATTCCTTGGGATGAAACTGTAGAAAATAAAACAAGTATTAATGACGGCTATGGAGTTAATAGGGGTGTTGATGTGGAAACAGGGAAAGCTATAATTCATAGGGGTATAGATATTAGTGCTAAGTCTGGAAATTCTGTGAAATCATTTGCTTCTGGTAGAGTTGTAAGGGTAGATTATAGTGATACTTGGGGTAATTACGTAGTTGTTGATCACGGTGGGGGATATTTTACATTATATGCTCATTTAAAGAATGGTTCTATAGTTGTGAAAAGAAATCAAAAAGTAGTTGATGGAGATAAACTTGCAGGTGTTGGTTCTACTGGGCATTCAACAGGGCCTCATTTGCATTTAGAAGTTGGGAAAGCAAAGGATTTAGATGCTTTTTTGAGCAGAGATAATAGAGATGAGACTCGTACAGATGCAAAGGGAATTGGTAATCTTGAAAGTTTTCTTAATGGAGATAAAGATAAACTTAAACTTGAAATGAATTCTATCTTGGGTCAATATATAAATGCTTATAATGAGCTTGAATCAATAAAGGAAGAAGATTATGGAACCGCAGAAGAATATAAAGAAGCTCAAGATAAAGCAATGGATAAGGTAAATGGTCTAATAAATCAATATCATAAGAAAAAGGAAGAATATCAATCAGCTTCATAACAAGCATAATAACTTAATACAAAGATTATATGAAAATACATAACATAAAAAAAACAATATTGAACTATATATTAGTGATTGTTTTTATAAGTGTTTCTTGTAAAACATCAGGAGATGAGAAACAAGAATCTAATGAATCTTTTTCGGAATTTAGAGCTGAATTTTATTCAGACACTATTTTTCAAAAGAATCGAGTATTATTTCCTGTGCCAGGTATTAATACTGATAGAATGGAGTATAATGACACGATTTATTACTGGCAAAAAGAAAAGTGGTTATTTTTAATGGATATGTCAAAAATTGAAGGAATGAAAATAGTTGAAGGTTCAACTGATACAACTATTTATGAAAAGATGCATAGAGAAAACTCAAATTTTGATGTTAATGTGTATTACAAACTAATTGATAAGAAATGGTATCTTGTTAGATTAGAAGTATATAATATGTGATTTTGTTAAGCAAATATAATATAGATAAAAGGAGCACTATCTCATAAACTGTGTATATAAAAATATCGGGGGTTGCAACCCCCGATATTTTTTGTTTAATTTAAAAATTTACACATTTATGAAAAAAGAAGATTTATTAAATGATGATTTCCTCAAACAGTTTAAAGACGGAGATGATCTTAACGATTTTTTGAAACAACTTCAAAAGCGAGGCATAGAAAAGATGCTGGAAGGAGAACTTGACGGACACCTTGGGTATTCAAAAAATCAAAAATCCGATAATTCAAATGCCCGCAATGGATATTCTGAGAAGAAAGTGCGAACCTCCAGCTCGCGCGCGTTTGTAACGCATGCATTCATAGTTTAATTGCATATTCTAAAACTAGTTTGAATAATATTTTGTACCAGTTTTTTAAATGTTTAAAGATTGATAAAGTCACGTGTCGAAGACGCACGCCATCGGGTAATTCATTATTAGGAATGGCCGAAATTATTATAGCAAAGCATAGAAATGGAGCATTAGCTGATGTTAAACTCCGATTTAGAAATGAATTAGCTAAGTTTGAAGATCTGGAAGAAGAATTTATAGGAGATTTTCCGGTAGAGAACGATATTAATGGAGGTACAAGAACCTTTAGTTCAAAAATTAACCAGGAGAAAAAAACAGGAAACTCAACCAATGATGATATTTTCGACTTAGGAAGCAATAAAAATTTCGATAATGAAGCTCCTTTTTAAAGGAGTTTTTTTTATAAAATCTCCTGCAGCTCTTTTAAAGAACTTATTTCATGTGTAATACTCTCGGAATGAGATATGTTATCAGGGTTAAAGAATACCTGATCTAAACCAATGTTTTTAGCTCCTAAAACATCAACCTGAAGATCATCACCGATCATTATGCTTTCATTTATATGGGCATTTACATTCTTCAGAGCATGTTGAAAAATAATTGGGTTTGGTTTTTGAGCACCAGCATCTTCTGAAGTAAACACTTCTAAAAAATACTTATCCAAATCACTGTTTTTTAATTTAGTGAATTGAACTTCGTTAAAACCATTGGTAATAATATATAGATTGTATTTCTGATGCAAATATTCCAGTGTTTCGTGTGCAAATGGGAATAATTCCTTTTTTGTTGGACTAATAATAATATAATCGTGAGCGATTTTTTTTGCCAGTTCTTCATCATTAATTCCAAATTCTTCAAGAGTTAATGAAAATCTCTTATAGCTTAAGATCGATTTTTCTATTTTCCCTTCACGATAATCGTTCCATAGGATATCGTTGTGTTTTTCATAAGTATTGTAAAAATTATCAAATGAGTTAAAGATGATTTCTAAGTTATACTTATCGTAAATATCAATGAAAGTATCTCTGGCATTTTTATCGAAATCCCAGATTGTCCTATCTAAATCGAAATATATATGTTTGTACTTATTCATTTTTTGTAGAAACTATAAATAATGATATCTGCAATCGCCCGGCAAAGTTAAAAGATTTGAAAGAAACCAAGATGAATAAAGTTATGTTTTATAGTATTTATTCAATACCCGATTTATTAAATTGATTCTTTATATTGTAAGCATTAAAATAAAATAATTGTTATTCGTTTTTGTACCCAATTTGAATTCGATTTTCTTCATTTGCCCCTAACCCTGAAGGGTGTGAAGAAAATCAATTGCTCCCTTTAGGGCCTGGGGCAAAACAATTGATTTTCATTCTATTGGCTGCATTTTAGGTACAAAAATAGATATTCATTTAAAATAATAATGATATGAGAAATAAAATTCTTTTGATAGTTAGCTTGATCATGCTGTTTTCATGTCAGACTTCCAATAATAAAATAAATATAGAATCAGAAATAAATAGCTTAAATGTTTTTATCGATAATTGGCACCATGCTGCCGCAGTAGCCAATGAAGATGTTTTCTTTGGAAGCTTGGATTCGAATGCTGTATATTTAGGAACCGATCCTGATGAGCGATGGCTTAAAAATGAATTTATGGATTGGGGTATGAAATATTTTGAACGTGATACTGCCTGGGCTTTTAAGCCTTATAACCGTTTCTGGGAATTTTCGGATGATATGAATTATGCATGGTTCGATGAATTACTTGAGACTCATATGGGAATTTGTCGTGGTTCCGGAATTGTAAAAAGATATGGAAATACATGGAAAATTAAGCATTATAACCTTGCTCTAACACTACCTAATGAACAAATGAGTGATTATAAAAAAATGATAAGCTCAGATATTTAACTAAATCAGAAACTTAAAAAGTATTTTGAGTTAATATAAAATACAAGCTTTCTATTTAGAGATTAAATTATTAATTTTAATAGCTTTTTGTCTAAGTTTTACAATGCATATTGAAATCATTAAACAAATGAAAAGAACCACTTTAATTATCATAGTATTCATAGTTGGCTTGCTTTTTACCACTTGTAATAAAACTGGTAAGGATAAAGAATTTGTTAAAAAGGTACAATTAAACCAGGAAACCATCGCTGTTGGTATTTATAGAGCAACAGGTTACGAATACAATAGTATTAATTTAATTGCAGAAGCATTAAAAATCGATGCCGGAATTGTATATGTCACCTTAACTGATGCTGATGTTTTAAAAACAAAACTTGAGAATATTGACGTAATCATTTTTCCTGAAATAGAAAATGGACAAATCATTGACCAACTGGATGATGAGCTGGCCGAAATTTTTAAAAATTTTATCTCAAAAAAAGGAGCAATAGCATTATGTAATGGTTCTTGTATCATGTTAAAGGCTCAGGATTGTCAGACTCTTGATTTGGTAGATTTAAATTTTGAAAAAGACTCGATGAACAATTCATTATTAAGCAGAACCAGTTTTAACCTGAATGAAAATGGTGAAAAGATATTTCCTGAACTGAAAGGATATAAGGATCTGTATATGGATAAATGCGATAATAATATTGTAGAAACAGATACATTAAAAGGGAATAAAATTCTTGGATTTATGTCTAATTCAGAAACTGCAAATCCAATATTTATTACTTCAAAATTCAACTCAGGTAAAATATTTATTTCAAATACACATCCAGAAACAACTCCAGGTATGCGCTGGATGATACCACGTATTGTTCGGTGGGTGTATAATCAAGAGTTTATTTTTTATAATAAGAAAGTCTTTCGACCAGATTATTATACGAATGAATTGATTTTTGATGATGAAAAAGCTAAAAAACTTCAAAAATTAGAATTGCAATTAGAAAAGGGGAAAAAGGATGAAGTTATTGAAGCAATGGATGAACTGGAAAAATTCAGTCCTTATTTAGTGGCAGAAAAAATAAGACATTTGTTAGCAGAAAAAAATAATGAGATAAAACTTCGGGCTGCTAAATTTTTAGTCGATATTGAATACACTTTAGCGATAGAAGATCTAAAAAAAGTGATTAAAACCGAAAGAAGTAAAAAGGTTAAAGAGCAGCTTAATCTTTATTTGTATGATCTTGAAGGGATGTTAGAACAAAATTAAGATATTGATTATGATTGAGATTTTATTAGGAATACTGATTCTTCTTGCAATTATTAATCTTTTTATTGGATTAAAAAAGAATGCTACTATAGATGTAATACCACAACTTAAGGAGATTGAATTAGCAATATTAAAATTTGATGATACTCTGGAACGCACTGAGAAGTCTATACGTGATGAATTCCAGAGAAATAGAAAAGAAACCAATGAAATCTCCAGTGCAAATAGAGAAGAATTGACAAAGTCTTTAAATATTTTTGGAGAACAGTTTTCACAAAATGTAAAGGATTTAAATGAGCTAATCAGACAAAAGTTTGGAGATTTTAGTAAGCAACAAAGTGAAATTAATAAACAAGCAACAGATAACATTAAAGGAGTTGAAATTACGATCGAAAAACATTTAAAATCTATTCGGGAGGATAATAATCAACAGTTAAATGAAATGAGAAAAACTGTTGACGAAAAGCTTCAAACAACTTTGGAAAAAAGGTTAGGTGAATCATTTAAACAGGTAAGTGAAAGATTGGAACTGGTGCATAAAGGCCTGGGCGAAATGCAAAATATTGCGGTTGGAGTAGGAGACTTAAAAAAAGTTTTATCAAATGTAAAAACAAGAGGGGTTCTTGGAGAATATCAACTGGAAAATATATTAGAACAGATTTTAACCCCCGATCAATACGCGAAAAATGTAGCTACTAAAAAGGGTAGTCAAGCTAATGTGGAGTTTGCTATAAAACTGCCAGGAAAGGAATCGGGCAAAGAAGTATGGATGCCAATTGATTCAAAATTCCCAATTGAAGATTATCACATTTTATTGGAAGCATTTGACAAAGGTGACAAAATTGAAATTGATATTGCTCAAAAAGTTTTAATTAAAAAAATAGAAAGTTTTGCAAAAGAGATTAGTGAAAAATATATTGATCCACCTCACACAACTGACTTTGGTATAATGTTTTTACCTGTCGAGAGTTTATATGCAGAAGTATTAAGACATCCTGGTTTATTTGAAATACTTCAACGAAAATATAAAATTACAGTTACAGGGCCTACAACCCTATCCGCTTTGTTGAGCAGTTTACAAATGGGATTCAGAACTCTTGCTGTGCAAAAAAGGAGCAGTGAAGTTTGGGATATTTTAAAAGCTGTAAAATTTGAATTCAAAGAATTTGCTGGTGTTTTAGAAAAAGCTCATAAACAAATAAATACAGCATCTGGCACACTTGAAACTCTGAGAACAACCAGAACAAATGTATTAGAAAGGAAGTTAAAGGATGTTGAGACTTTTACATCAATAGAATCTAAAGAAATATTGGAATTGCCTGACAATAAAATTGAGGAGGACTCAACTGATGAATAATTTATTATCTATATCCAATCTATAAAATAAATCAGTTGTATATAAAATATTCTTAATTCGAAGTTATTCATTCGTTGCTGTGATAAAAGAAATACTATTAATCGGAAATCCTGTTTTAAGAGAAAAATCTAAAAGTGTAAATTCTTTTAACGAAGAATTATATTCACTAATTCATGATTTAAAAGATACGCTCATCGATTTTCAGAAAAGAAAAGAAATTGGACGCGGAATAGCAGCTCCACAAATAGGCGTTCTTAAAAAAGTAATCTATTTAAACTTACCCGACAGAAGCTTTGTATTGGTAAATCCTGAAATAACATGGAAAAGTAACGAGATGTTTGAGGTTTGGGATAGTTGTTTCAGTTTCGATGTGGCATTCTTTGTGAAAACGCAAAGGTATAAATCCATAAAAGTTAACTATCAAAACGAAAAGGGAATTTCTTTTGAAGAAACATTCGGGAATGATCTTTCCGAATTACTACAACACGAAATAGATCATTTGCACGGTATATTAGCAACTGACCACCTCAAAAGCAACAAAGACATTATTCTTCGAGCCGAATGGGAGAAAAGGTATAAATAAACATCTTATAAAACTTATTCGTAATTTTGAATTCAGAGAAGAATTGTCTAATCTTGCGCTCGAAATTGAAAAAGATGAATCGAAATATCTGTTATATCATACTATTAATTTTTATTTCTAGTCTATTCCTTCAAGGAAATTCATTCAATAGAATTGTTACAAAGCAAGAAGTAAATCTAAATGACAGTTGTTTTTCAGCCTGGAAAGAGAAACTTGCTGATTCTTATGGAATTCCCGAGCCTGCTATCAATATGGCTTTTAATGGATACTATACTTTAAAAAGTGAAAAGCTCTTAAAAAATGACTCAATCCTTACTATTATTGATTTTAGCAGTCCTTCGACTGAACAAAGGTTTTTTATTCTGGATTTAAAGAATTGTAAGATAGTTAAGAATACTTTAGTTGCACATGGAATGAATTCAGGGGTAAATACAGCAGAATCTTTTTCCAACAATCGACATTCAAATAAGAGTAGCTTAGGCTTGTTTCTTACTCAGGAAACCTATGAAGGGAAACATGGTTATTCGTTACGACTTGATGGCATGAACATGGGTATAAATGATAATGCACGCAAAAGAGCAATTGTTATTCATGGAGCTGATTATGTAAGTGAAAGCTTTATCAAAGAAAATAACCGAATAGGCAGAAGTTTTGGCTGTCCGGCTTTACCCGTTGATGAGGTTAAAGAAATAATTGATATAATTAAAGAAGGTTCCTGTTTGTATATTTATCACCCCTCATTAATTCCTATATCCCAGGAAGATTTGGAAAGATTGCCTTAATCTCTTCTTTGTCAAGATTATAAATGTCTTTATAAAACATCATATCTTCATTATTGATACCAGCACATGTGATATATTGTATATGAATGTTGATTTTTTCTGCTAAATCTATTACCTGATGTTCATTTTCTGTGATCATTTTGTCAATATCATACTTATCTAACGGATGATAGATATCAGTTAAATATTGAGCAAGTTTATTTGGGTTTTCAAGACGTATGCAACCATGCGAAAAAGTACGATTTTCTCTGCTAAACAAATTTTTCGAAGGAGTGTCGTGTAAATAAACACTATAATCGTTGGGGAATATGAACTTTATCTGTCCCAAAGCATTATTCTTGCTGTTTATTTGGCGTATATAATATTTGTTTCCAAGAGGATCTTCTGAATTCCAGTTTATCACTGATTCGTCAACCGTTTCTTCACGACCATTGATGATAAAGAATCCATTTCTTCTTAAATACGTAGAGTCTTTTCTTATTTTATAAATCATTTCATTATTCACAATGCTTTTGGGGACAGTCCAATAGGGATTTGCAACAACCTGTTCTATGCTACTTGAAAATACCGGGGTTGGTGTTATTTTTTTCCCTACAATTACATTAAATGTTTCTTTTTCTTCATTTGATTCAACCACATGTAATTTAAATTCAGGAATATTAACAAATAAATAATTTTCTCCTGAATGCTTTAATTTACGAAGCCTGTTAATATTTAAGCAAGCTAAAATATACTTATATTCCAACAAGGAAACTAAGGCAACATGGCTTGGAATATTAAGAATAGAATCTTTGGGAAGATTGAACTGTTCAGCTAAATTATTAAGTGCTTGCATTTTTGGATTTGTAGAATCGAACACAGGAGACTTGGTCATTTCTGCGTAATAAAGACTTTTAGCAAGTAATTTATCATCAATAAAAGCAGGAGTTGTATATTTTACAGAGTAATGCAAGTCAATAAAGTAAGATAGCGATTTTAATAAATTACGATGATTAACCAGATTGGGCTGAGCAGCCAGAATATCGTCTCTAAAGTGTTTTTGGTTTATCGCTTGGTTTAAAATCTCTGGTAAAGTCTCAATCGAAGTAAGATAAACTTTTGATGTGTCTTTTTCAATAATACCGTGTTTAAGATATAAAATGAATTTTAAAGCTGAAAATGTTGCTGTTAATTCAAGCTCAATTTTTTGCTCTTGATGATTGTAGCCTTGAGATGGAACAAAAAACTCACTGGTAAGCTCATGTATTCTGCTAACATTAAAATAATCAAACGGAAATCCAAAATAAGCAGAACTATCCAAAAGGTTTAACAATACTGAAAATCTTTCATTTGTATTGAAATTATCAATCCAGACTGCATTGTAGTTTCGTTCTTCGTAAAACTTTACTAAAAGTTCTTTAATTACAAGGTTGAGGTCTTGCACTGAATCATTAAAAAGCTGATTATTTAATGATTCAACTTGTTTTTTTAAAATACGCTGAAACTCATATGTGTGAATGCTAATAAGCTTATTCTCAATTCTTATGGTAGGATTCTTATAACTGCTAAGTAGATTAAAAAAAACGATTAATAAAATATAAGTAGTGAAACCAATTAGAAATTTTCTACTTTTACTTGTAGAGGAATAATCTAATTCTAATATCTTATCGTCATCTAACATTTGACACTAATTTTTAAATTCATATACGCAGCTTTCTCACAAAAAATATTTTTTTTAGATGAACGGTTAACTTATTTTGATAAACAAATAAAAAACGTAAACAAGAATTTTATAAAAGCCTAAACGACAGATAGACAGACACATACAAAATACAGTCAAGATCACTATTTAAGTTAAGTATTGCATGCTAATGTCATATTTTACAAAAAATAATAAGAGAAAGACTATATGGCTTATACTTCTTTAAATCATATTTAATGGTGAAATTATATTGCGTTCTTGTGTATATAAGATTACTTATTTTCAACCTAAGGATCTTTTTTACTGCTTTTGATTTATAAATCTTCTATTTCTTTTTTAATTTTATAAAATACGTAAAATTTATATTATGTGTAAACAAAAATTTCTACTCCCATTTTTATTGATTGTAATTCTCATATTTAGTCAATGTTCATTATCATATAAAGTCAAACGTAATCCTGATGCAGTAATTCATGGTTATGTAGCTCCAGGTTTTGAAGAGGTTAAAGAGGAATTTGTTAGGAATTATACTAAAAGAAAGGATAATGGATCTGCTTTGGCTATTTATTACAAAGGTGAGAAAGTTGTTGATCTCTGGGGAGGATATAAAGATGCTATAACAAAATCAAAATGGGAAGAAAACACAAAAGTTATTGTTTTTTCGACAACAAAAGGATTGGCTGCATTGTGTCTTGCGATGACGCAATCGAATGGTTGGCTCGATTATAACGAGAAGGTTTCAGTATATTGGCCTGAGTTTGCACAAAACGGGAAAGAAAATATCACAGTTAAACAATTGCTGGCTCACGAAGCCGGGTTATGTCTGGTTGATGAAGTTTTTGAAGTTAGTGATTTAGCTGATTTTGATTATATAGCAGAAATTATGGCACGTCAAAAGCCTCTATGGAAGCCCGGAGAACAACATGGATATCATTTATCGACTATGGGAATGTATATGAATGAGTTAATGCGTAGAGTTGATCCTAAGGGAAGGAGTATTGGGGTTTTTTTCGCTGAAGAGTTAGCCAAACCATTAGATCTGGATTTTTATATTGGGTTACCAGACTCTGTTCCAGACAGAGAATTAGCTAAAGTATATTATCCATCTATCTTGCAATTTGTTTTTAACATGAATAAAATGCCAAAAAAGATGAGGAAAGATTTCAGAAATAAAAACTCCATTTTGTACCAATCATTTCGAATACCCGAAAAATTTAGTCCAAATAACCGGTCAACACAAAAAGTAGAAATGCCATCAGGTAACGGCATTGGAGATGCACGTTCCATAGCAAAAGTATATAGTATTTTTGCTGAAGGTGCTAAAGAATTTAATTTTAGAAATGAAACATTCGAGCTTTTAAAACAACCGGCCTTGATACCACCAGCGGGGGCATTCGATATTGTAATGGGTTTAGATACTTATTTTTCCTATGGCTTTATTAAACCCGGACCTGATTTACTTTATGGAAACAATCAAAGCGTTTTTGGAACTCCCGGAGCAGGAGGCTCATTTGGATTTGCTGACCCTAAACATGAAATTGGTTACGCTTACGTAATGTCGAAAATGGGACTTTATTTGGTAAACGATCCTCGCGAAGTTGCGTTACGTGAAGCTATGTATCGATGTGTTGAACGAATTGAAAATCCCGGAAAGTAGATTTTTGATTTACCTATCTAAAGTAATGGGTCTTCATATAATTAAGCATGTATTAATGATGATTTGATTTATATACATGAATTCATTAACTTGTCATTTCTCACTCAAAATCAGTTTAAAACTTTCATGAATCAATAAAAAAAGAAATCATATGAAAAAACTAGTATTCTTATTTATCTCGTTAGCAATTTTGTCCACATTTAATAGTCTTGTGTACTCTCAGAAAACTGTTGACGAAGCTCTTCAAGCTTTAAAAGAAGGAAATAAACGATTTGTTGAAAATAAAAGGGTTTATTCCAATCAGGACCAAGCTACAAGAACCTTAACTAATGAGAAAGGTCAACATCCTTTTGCAACCATAATTGGTTGTTCCGATTCTCGCGTGCCTATTGAGCATGTTTTCGATGTTGGAATAGGTGATGTTTTTGTAATTCGTGTTGCTGGAAATGTGGTTGATATTGATGAAGCAGGATCGATCGAATATGGAGTAGATCATTTGCATACTCCATTGTTTGTTGTTTTAGGTCATAGTAGTTGTGGGGCAGTAACTGCGGTACTGCAAGATGCTGAATTGCATGGAAATATTCCTAAACTTGTTGATAATATTACTAAAGCTGTAAATAAGGTTAAAGAACAATATGGGCAAGAATTTTCAGTAGAATTACTGGAAGCTGCCATTGAAAATAATGTTTGGCAATCTATTGAAGATTTGTTGAAAATAAGTCCTATTTCAGTAGAACTTGTTAAAGAAAGTAAATTAAAGATTGTTGGAGCAGTATATCATTTGGATGATGGTCATGTTGAGTGGTTAGGAGAACATCCTCATCAAAGTGATTTTTTGAAGGAGAACAAAAGCGCTCATTAGATTTTAATTAATAAACGTGCTGCCTTTCTTTTTAGAATTTTAAAAAGAAAGGCAATTATTATATTTAAAGCATGACTGAAAAACAAATTATTGATTGGCTACTTCAGGGTGATATTTCAATTCAATACCAAACTTATCGTGATTTGTTAAGAAAAGAACGAAAGGATCTGAAAAATAGAATTGAGACAGAAGGATGGGGACAGAAGTTCCTTTCGTTCCGAAACGATAATGGTCATTGGGGCAGAAGCTTTTACCAGCCAAAGTGGACATCAACGCATTATACTTTGCTTGATTTAAAAAACTTGGGTATTGCAAATTCATGTAAGGCCATTCGAGAATCTATAGAATTAATTTTACACGAGAATAAAGTTGATGATGGAGGAATCCATCCTATTGGAACCACAAGAATAAGTGATGTATGCATTAATGGAATGGCTCTGAATTATTGTTCTTATTTTAAAGCCCGTGAAAAGGATTTAGAATCTGTTGTTGATTTTATTTTGTTACAACAAATGCCTGATGGTGGTTTTAATTGCCGCTCGAATCGGTCTGGAGCAAAACACAGTTCGTTACATACAACACTTTCTGTTCTGGAAGGGATATTGGAATATCGAAAAAATAACTATTCTTACAGAAAAGAAGAACTCATAAAAGCAGAACGAGAATCGCAAAAATTTATATTGCAACATTGCTTATTTAAATCCGATAAGACTGGTAAGATTATAGATAACAGATATTTAAAATTAGTATATCCAACACGATGGCGATATGATATTTTAAGATCCTTAGATTATTTTCAATCAACATCACATGATTACGATAGTAGAATGAAAGACGCATTAAGTGTTTTAGTAAAGAAAAAAACTAAAGACGGAACTTGGAATCTTCAATCGAATCATCCGGGGAATTTTCATTTTCATATGGAAGAAGTAGGGAAACCAAGCAGATGGAACACATTGCGAGTATTAAGGGTTTTGAAACATTTTCAGGTAAACAATTAAATTAATATATTTATTCCTTGATTTTAGAAATATTTTAATGAAAAGTTCAACAAAATATATACTTATTATTTTTTTAACTTTTATTCTATATGGAAACACTCTTTTCCATGATTACACCCTTGATGATGCATTGGTAATTACCGAAAACGAATATACCTTGAGCGGATTAAAAGGAATTAAAGATATTTTTTCTGAAGAATTCTTTAGTGGTTTTTTTGACCAGAAAAATAAAAACCTTGTAGCGGGAGGTCGTTATCGCCCTTTATCTATGGTCACTTTTGCTATTGAATGGCAGTTAATTATGGGAACTCCGTTTGATGGAATTAATAAAAGAACATTAGTGAAGAGAATGAATGAAAATACAAATCCCAACTTTATTTTACCATCCCAAAAGCTTTTAAAAGATTTATCACAGACAATTCATACTGAGGAAAAGGAATTACGGATTTTACAGCAAGAAAGCGTGTTGAATACTGCTAAGGTATTAACAGATTCTGAAAAACTTCAAATCCTTATAAACCTAGATCAAATGCAGTCTAAAAGAGGCTTGTTGCTTTTTGTTAGTCATTTTATAAATGTATTGCTTTATGCATTGACCGTTTTGGTTTTATATATCTTGCTCGAGCGCTTATTTTTAAATTACAAGCCCAATAAATGGTATTTGTCTATCTCTTTTATCGCCAGCATCTTATTTCTTGCTCATCCGATACATACAGAAGTAGTCGCTAATATTAAAGGACGCGATGAAATTATGTCTTTACTGGGAGCATTGATGGCTATGCTTTTCGCCTTAAAATACATCGATAAACAAAAGATTTATTTTATAATCTTAAGTTTTGTGAGCTTTCTGTTTGCATTATTCTCAAAAGAAGTAGCAGTAACATTTTTAGTACTTATTCCTTTAAGTATTTACTGCTTTATTGAAACCGAGAAGAAACCAAAGTTGATTTTCTTGATATTAATCCCATTGTTAATTGCTTCAGCATTTTATTTTTATATTCGAGGAAAGGTCGTTGGAGGAATGTCTTTTGAGCCTAGCTTTGAATTAATGAATAATTCTTTTCTAGGGATGACAATTTCCGAAAAGTTTGCAACTATTTTTTATACTTTATTGCTGTACATTAAGTTGTTAATTTTTCCTCATCCTTTAACATACGATTATTACCCATATCACATACAAATAATGAATTGGAGTAATGTATGGACAATATTAGCTTTCATCGTATATCTTGGATTAGGTATTTATGCGTTAATCAATTTAAAGAAGAAAAGCATCATAGCGTTTGGAATCTTTTTTTACCTGATTGCACTTTCACCCATGTCTAATATTTTATTTCCAATTGGGGTATTTATGAATGAGCGTTTTGTTTATGCAGCATCAATTGGTTATATAATTATTCTGGCATATTTTATAACTGAAAAATTTCCCTTTTGGTTAAAAAATAAAAATGCAGGAGTAATTATTTTTTTAGTAATAACAGTTTTGTTTTCAATAAAAACAATTAGCCGAAATAAAGTATGGGAAAATGATTTTACATTATTTACCACAGATGTTAAAACATCGGAAAATAGTGCTAAAAGCAATACTTCTGCAGGAGGAAAGCTAATTGAGGAAGCTATAAAACCAGGAAATAAAGAATTGAGAGAAGATTATTTGGATAAAGCGATTTTTTATCTGAAAAGAGCAATAAAAATTCATCCACAATATAATGATGCTTTACTACTTTTAGGTAATGCCCAGTGGGAACAATATCATAATTTGGATAGTGCATTTAAATATTACAAGATGATATTAGAAAGAAATCCAAAATTCGAGCAGGTGTATTCAAATATATTTGAGACAACAATGAACAAGGTATTTGATATCCCAGAAATAGCAGATCAAAATATAACAGTTCTGAACCAACTTGAAAAATACAATCCTAATCACTTTAAACTGAACTATTATTTAGGTCGTATTTACGGACGATATAAAAACAATATGAATTCAGCGATTCCTTATCTTGAAAAAGCGGCACAATTAAACCCTGATGATGTTGTAGTTTATAAAGATTTAGGAGTAGCTTATGGAATTGCGAAGCAGTTCGCTAAATCTGCTAATGCTTTATCAAAAGCGGTTGAATTAGACCCTAACGATCCTGTTTTAAGAATTAATTTAGCAATGACCTATGCAAATCTTAGGAAAAACAAGCAAGCTTTCGAAGTTATGGAATCAATTTATATGATGGATTTAGATTCAAAAAACACAGATGTCCTAATTAATCTTGCTTACCTTTATCGTAATATGGGTCAGCAAGAAAAAGCCCAGTTATGTATTACAAAGGCACAACAATTAAATCCTGATTTATTTAAAAAATGATTGAAGGGAAAAAAATAGTAGTTGTTTTACCTGCATTTAATGCTGAAAAAACCTTGGAACAAACATATCATGAAATACCATTTGATATTGTTGATGATGTAATTCTTGTCGATGATAAAAGTAAGGATGAAACTGTTCAAAAAGCAATACAACTGGGTATAAAGAAAATTATTTTGCACGAAGAAAATAGGGGTTATGGAGCAAACCAAAAAACCTGCTACGATGAAGCACTAAAGTTGGGAGCTGATATTATTGTCATGCTACATCCCGATTATCAGTATACACCAAAATTAATTCCTTCAATGGCTTCTCTTATTGCTAGCGGTGTTTATTCTGTTGTATTAGGATCCCGAATTTTGGGTAATGGAGCATTAAAGGGAGGGATGCCAGTTTATAAATACCTTTTTAACAGAATATTAACACTTTTTCAAAATGTTTTAATGGGTGCAAAATTATCAGAATATCATACAGGTTTTAGAGCTTATAGTAAAGAAGTGCTTGAAAAAATTAACTATAAAAATAATTCAAATGATTTTGTGTTCGACAACCAGGTTTTAGCTCAAATTCATTATGCTGGATTTGAAATAGCTGAAATTACATGCCCCACGAAATATGCAGATGATTCATCGTCAATAAATTTAAAAAATAGCATAACATATGGCTTAGGAGTTATTCATACATCTTTTCAATTCTTCTTTCAAAAATTAAAAATTTCGAATTATGAAATTTTTAATTCAAACAATTAGAGAATTATTTGTTTATTTATGGAATTAGTATCATTGCAAAATTTATAATTTGTATATGAAGAATTTGATAACAATTATTTTTCTGGTCACTTTATCTCTATCATCATTTTCACAAAAATTAAACAAATTAGGGAAAATTGATTTGGATGAAATTCCTACGTTCCCTGATCATAGAATTGAAAAGCAGGCGAGTGTTTATAAAGTAATAAAAGATTCATTTATTTTTGAAGGAAATACGTATTATCAAATTCCAAATGGGCACATCACCAGTCTGGAAGTATTTGATACCGAAAAGGATTTCATAAAGCATTACAACTCTGAAGGGAAGTTGCTGGTAACCATATTATCTGATCGAATAATCAATCTTAAAATTTCAGAGAATGCTAATAAATTGGCTTTTTACGACACAAGGCATATTATTCAGATTCACTTGAATAATTATCTTATTGACACACTCAAAGGTTCGTTCATATATTCTTTTGTCGATAATGAAGAACTGATTTATTTTAATCCGGATGATTACTCAATTTACTTCAAAAACTTAAAAATTAGTATCAAAGATTATCCTAATCAAATAGTTGATTTTAAAGGAAAGATTCTGGTTGTTACAAAGCATCATGTTTATGAGTTAATTGGAAATAGTTTATTTCTTAGATATGAATTTGAAGGACAGCTTTTCGATGCAAAGATTATCGCAAATGAATTTTATTTTGTCGATAAAGTTGAAAAAAGAAAAACCGAAAGTTTCTCATTATATAAAACTTCCGATTTCTCCAGACTTATTTTGGTTGACAGAAAGGATGATTTAAACAGATAATTAAAATCGAAGCGATAAGCAGCTTAAGCCACCATCCATCTTTTGAAATTCCGACATTTCTAACTCAATGATTTTATAACCTAGCTCTTGAATTTTTGATTTTATTTTGGGAAAACCTTTTGGAACCAACACAAAATCATTTACTCGTAACGAATTAGCAGCATATTCTTCGTTGGTATCAACAATAATTTGATTATAGATTTTAAAATCATCTTTCGAGCAAAACTCATGATGCAGAATTAAATTATTTTCACCTAAATAATTTACTCCGGTTTTAAAATGAAGGATATTACAAACGGGTATTGAATAAACATCATAATTGTAGCTTGCTAATATTTCTTTCAATTGTTTTGAACCTGATAAATTTGTTCGGTTTGATAGTCCAACATAAAACTTTTTGTCGGCTTGCATAATATCACCACCATCAAGAGTGCCAGGTTCTTCAATATAGTGCAGTTTTAAAATAGGCTCCAATACTTTTCTAATTTCAATTTCTTCACCAAGTCTTCGTGGATCACCGGGTCGTGTAATGATTCCAAAATCTTTGGTTACAACAGCTGTATCTTCAACAAAGCAGGAATCAGGAAAGTTTGGATCAGGATCAAGAACTGTAAGTTCCAATCCACAATTTATTAATGCTTCACAATATGCCTGATGTTGTTTTTTAACTAATTCAAAATCAGGTTTACCCAAATTTGAAGTTGTAATTCCATTTGCATAGGTATGTGCTGGTTTTCTAACAATAGCTCTTGTAAACATGATCTTTAACTTTTCTTAATTTTTCCCGAAATTAAACCATTTTTGTATATAGAGTTCTAAAATAAAAAATAAAATTTTGTTATATGAGAAAAATTCTAACCTTTCTTTTTATTGCAAGCTTAATTTATTCATGCAGTATTAAACCTAAATCAGGTCTTGAATCTGATCTTAAAACAGAACTTGAAAAAATTATTTCTGAGAATAATATCCCCGGAATAAACCTGGCAATTGTAATGCCGAACAATGAAATCATTGCTGTTTCAGCAGGATATTCAGATAAAGAAAAACAAATTTTGATGAAACCTGAAGATGTGATGCTTTCAGGAAGCACAGGTAAAACCTTTTGTGCAGCAATAATTTTACAGTTAATCGACGAAGGGAAATTGGATGTTGATGATCCAATTTCTAAGTACTTTGGAAATGAAGAATGGTTTACAAGATTGCCAAACGCGAATGAAGTAACAATTCGAATGTTGTTAAATCACACATCTGGTATTCCTCGTTATGTATTCGACGATTCCATTTGGAAAACCATGCAGGAAGATCCTGAAAAAATATGGACAGGAGTTGAACGATTATCTTACATTTTCGATTCAGAACCTGTTCACCCGGCAGGAAAAGGTTGGGGATATTCTGATACCAATTACATTATTCTGGGAATGTTAATCGAGCAGTTAACAGGAAATGAGTATTATGCCGAGTTAACACAAAGAATTCTTAATCCAATGAATCTTTCTAATACTTTGCCAGGAAATACAAGAAAAATTCCAGGACTTATTCCCGGATATTCAGCCTTTTCGAAAGAACTTTTTGTGCCTGAAAAGGTTTTACTTGATGATGGTAAATTTGCTTTTAATCCTCAAATGGAATTTGCAGGAGGTGGAATTGCTTGCACAACTTCCGATTTAGCAAAATGGGGTAAGATTTATTATGGAGGACAAGTTTTTTCAAAAGAGTCACTGGAAATGATGAGAACTCCTTCCAATCAGGAAACAACCTTGGATGATAATGCAGGTTATGGATTTGCAGCATTTATCTGGAATGAGAATGATCAGCTTTCATATGGACATACCGGATTTTTCCCGGGCTATGTTACCATTTTTGAATATATTCCTGATTTAGGTATATCAATTGGAATGCAATGGAATACAGACAAAAAAAATCCTGATAAATCATTGCATCAATATTTGAATGACATTAAAAAAATCATTAAAAAATAAGTCTTAAGCTAGAATTTATAGGATAAAATTATTAAAGTTTATTTATTGTTTATCGATACGTTAAACTTTCTTCTTTTATTTTTGTCAAAACGCTTAGTTTTGTAAAATTTTATTAACCAAAATAAATTATATGAAAAAATTAACAATTCTTCTGTTGGCAATATTTGCTTTAAATTTTATAAGCAGCGCTCAACAAAATTTAAAACCAGGTGATAAAGATTATTATAAATATAACTGGAACTTAATTGAAGTTTATGCCGACTGGGATGCATGGCAAAAAGATCTTGATTATGTTAAGACACAAATTCCAAAATATCTGGAATATAAAGGACGTTTGGGTGAAAGTGCAAAAGTAATGCTGGAATTTCAGAAATTCTCTGAAGAGATTTCAAAGATTTCATCTAAGCTTTATATTTATGCATCTTTGGCTCAGGATATCGATAGTAAAAATCCAATTTATGTAACTAAACTGCAAGAGTTACAAACTGTTTCCATAGAGATTAGAAGAAATACAACATGGATTCAACCAGAATTAGCTGAGATTCCTAAAGAAAAAGTTTTCGGATGGATGGACGAAAACAAAGAGATGGCTGTTTATCGTCACGATTTAGAAAGTTTTTATCGTCAGTTAGCGCATATTTTGGATGAAGAAACTCAAAAAATAGTAACATACTATAGCAGAGCTTTAAGTGCTGCTTCAAATATTTATGGCTCATTGTCATCTGCCGATATGGAGTTTAATACAATTACCTTATCAAATGGTGAAGAAATCCTTGCCAGTCCTGCAAATGTTTCAAAAATTTATGCAACAAATAAAAATCAGGAAGACAGAAAAGCAGCTGCTGAGGCAATGGCAAAAGCATATTCAAAACATAAAAACACATATACCGACACCTGGATGGGTGTTGCACAAACCCGATGGGCAAATGCTCAGTTACAAGGCTATGAGTCATGTTTGGATGCTGTATTGGAATCAAATAACATCCCAAAGGATGTTTACATGAATTTAATTGATGTTGCAAGTAATAACACTGCATCATTATTGAAGTATCGCGAGTTGAGAAAAAAGGCTTTGGGATTAGAGAAATATTATGGTTCGGATGAAGCCCTTGAGCTGGTTGATTTCGAAAAAGAATTTCCATACGAGGTAGCTATTGGACTTGTTCAGGAGTGTTTAAAGCCAATGGGCGATGAATATAACCAACTTCTAAGTAATGCAGTTCAAGGAGGATGGGTTGATGTTTACGAAAAACCAGGTAAAAGAGGAGGAGCATATAGCTGGTCAATTTACGGTGTTCATCCTTTTATTTTAATGAACTGGAATGGTACCCGTGATCATGTTTTTACTTTGGCTCATGAGTTTGGTCATTCCATGCACAGCATGTTAAGCAGCAAATACCAACCTTATGTTTATTCTGGTTATGCTTCTGTGGTAGCCGAAACTGCTTCTACATTTAACGAAAACATGTTGTTAAATTACATGATTAAAAATACGACTGATCCGAATGAGAAAATTGCTCTATTAGTTCAGGCTATTGATAACATTTCTGGTACTTTTTATCGTCAGTCACAATTTGCGGAGTTTGAGTATAGCTTATATTCAAAAATTGAAAAGGATGAACCTTTAAATGCTGATATTATCGCAAACCTTTATGCAGAAATTGATAAAAAATATAATGGCGATATCATGGAAAGATCAGAAGATTATGCGAATAGCTGGCCTCGGGTACATCATTTTTATAATTACACCTATTATGTATATAATTATGCTGTTTCATTTTCAGCATCAAGTAGTTTATTTAATCAGATAGCTCAGGCTAAAACTCCGGAGGATGCTACAAAAGCACAAGAGAAATATCTTGCTTTGTTAAAATCAGGTGGTAGCGATTATCCAATTGATTTGTTAAAAGAAGCAGGTGTTGATTTAAATACCAAAGAACCATTTTTGGCTGTTGTAAACAGAATGACAGAACTGGTTGATCAACTTGAAGTAGCTTTAAAAGAAGCTGGTAAAATTTAAGTTATGAATTTAGGATTCAGAAAGGGATTGCCTTATTGGTAATCCCTTTTTACGTATTGCTATTCCGGCCAAAGAGCCGGAATCTATTTATAAAATTAATCTGCTTTATTCTCTTTATTCTCAACCAACAAATATAAATTCTTATCTTCTAAATAAAGATATCCCTGTTCGTAGCAGAAATAGTAATTTAAACCTTTTTTGGTTGTGTAGGTGTGTGTATGATAGGTGAAATTAAAACCATTTGACAATAAGTTATCCTTCGTAACCATTGTTTTATCAGATTGTTTATTTAACTCCTGAAGAACACGACGGTTTTTGCGTAAAATATTATTAATATTTCTAACCGTATTACTTGCATCACTATTTAATCGGTTGTTATAAGTATTACGACATTGATCGGAACAAAACTTTTTATCTACACGTCCAATTATTTTTTCGCCACATTCCGGGCAGTTTTTGATGTGATTTTCATTCATTTTTTTGAGAGTGTTTTTGTGTTGTAAATCAAATTTAAAAAAACTTTTAATCAATTACAAACGACAACAAACGAATATTAACCGACTATACGCATTTAATAACCGACTCAGGTTGAGAGCTGTTCTTTACTTTGTATCAATATTTTTTTGTTAAACCTTAAAATCTAAAAACATGGAAACAATTAACAAAGTAGAAATTCAAGGATTCTTAGGACAGGATGCAGAAGAAAAAAAATTTGAAAGCGGTCGCACGCTTATAACTATGAGCGTTGCAACAAATGAAAGTTACAAAAATGACAAGGGTGAGTGGATTAAAAATACTACCTGGCATAACGTAACGCATTGGAAAAATAAAAAAGACTCTGACTTAAGTTTTTTGAAAAAAGGAGAGCTTATCTCTGTAACAGGGAAACTTAACACCCGAAAATATACAGATAAAAAAGGTGAGGATCGTTATATTACCGAAGTTGTAGCTTACAAAATAGAACAGGTAAAAGTTGAAGCCTAAAATCTAATATCACTGACTTAAAGAAAGGGATTGCATAAAACTGTAATCCCTTTTTTTATAATCGTTTATTACAATAAAAGTTCATGTTTAATATTTTTAATAATCTTTGGTGCCGACTTCGATAATTCGTTAAGTAATTCGTGAATTTTTGTTGATTGGTATTTATGTTTAATTAAGGTTTGTCCTGATTTAATTATTATATCCTGAAGTTTTTCTTCTGAAATCACACCTTCAATATAGCTTGCAATGGTATTATACCAATGAATTATGGGAAGATATTTTGCTCGCCCGATAAATTGTTTTTCTTTGTTTACCAGGTTGTATCTTTTATTTACTGATAATATTTTGGAATACTTTTCGGCTTGAAAAAGGGCTCTTATATATGAACTGAAAAATAAATGCCATCGATGTTTTAGAATTTCCTTTTTGTAACCATCAAGAAATGTTTCGGCATAACTTACCGCTTTATCGGTATAATTATTTGCTAATAGCGTTTTAATGTAAAATGAAACAAAACCAATTTTATAATAATAACTATTTGTTTTTTTTAGCTCTGGAATTGATTCTGTCATTAATTTATATGCTTCTTTATTTTTGTTGCTTTTTAAAAGAACACCACATAAATTGAGAAGGTAAAACAAATAATCGCTGTTATGTTGTCGGATTGATAAGAATCCGTATTTTTCTGCCAGATCTAATTCATTTAATTTAGAATGCATCATCGCCCGATTTGCATAATAATTTGCCAATATACGTTTAGAGTAAAAAATATCAGCTTTAAACATCTTGTCAAGCGTTTCGTAAATTGATCTTAATTTATCAAACTCACGATAATTATAATAAAGAAATGTTAACCTCACCACGGCTCTGTATCTTGTGTAACCATCCAGGTTTTCATCTGAAAATGTTTTTTGTAAAAACTTATCCCAATGTTTAGTTTCTGTACTTGTAGTTGAATGTTGTTTTACGATATCAATAGTTGCACTATTCAGTTTTTTATTTAACTCGGTTGCTAATTGGTATTGCTCCATATATTTCTCGAGATATTCCGAAATAGGCTCATAGTATTGATTCCTTACCCGAATTAGCAAATAATCACGATAATGTTGAAGCAATTCATAAAAACGAATAAAATAGTAATGTTTATTTGTTGTGGTGCTTGTTTTCTCTAACAAATCTTTTTCTTCATCGGGCATAATGGCATCAGTCATGATTTGTTTCTCAATTCCAATAAGCCAGTCATAATAAAAATCAACATCAATATCATTCAGATTTTTCTCTACCCAACTCTTTACATAAGAATATTTTCGTTTATCTAAACTGCTGTCATAAGGAAGCGTATTAAAAGGATTTTTGCAATTGTAGTTTATTAAGTTTAGGATCTTTAAATTTTCGTCGGTTGCAAATTGCTGAACCGACAATAAATAGTCAATTTCATGAGGAAACAGAGAGTTAGCGAATTCGGTAAATTTTGAAAGTTTTTGCTTCATTAGTCAGGATATTTTAACAAAGAAAAGGTATAAAATTTTGGGAAGGAATGAAAAAGAAAACAAACAAAAACTAAATAGATTTTAACCAGGCAATTGCTTCATCCTCATTCGTAAATAACTTTGTCTTAACGATATTCTGATCTCTTTTATTCGAAATGTTTTTTATTGCAGTTTTTACAAAAATATCATCATTGGTCAAGGTGGCAGAACAATAATAACCTGCTTTTATAGCATTTGGCAGCCACTCTGAGTTTAACCACTTTTGGTCGGAAACAGAAAAGACTGTAGCATCGCGATTATCAGTAAGGAGCTTCCCTGATTTGTATTTGAGAATTAAATCAATAACGGTATTGCAGGCTAAACGAAAATCAATGCTACGGGGAAACCCAAACCATTTTATATGAAAATACCTATCTTCTTTTTCATAGAATATTTTACACGAATCATTTGTAAAAACAGCTTCACTTTCCATAAGTTGAATGTATTTTAATGAAAATTTTCAGCCACAAATGAACTATTGTGGCTGAAAAATCACATAATTTATTTTAGAAAATTCTGAACTTCTGCATTAAATGTTTCAGGTTTTTCAAACATCATAAAATGTCCACATTTTGGAACCATTATTAATTTGCTGTTTTTGATCTGATTCGCACCAGCTTTAGCAATAGGTTCTGTTTTTCCGGGATTTAAATAACGATTGGGTATAAGGTTATCATTTTCTCCAAAGAAAATAAGTGTTGGCTGTTCTATATACTTTAATTTGTCTAAAACAGGTTCGTCGACCATTCCTGTTACCGACTGACTAACTGCATAACAATAATTGTCAAAATCGTCGGCAGTTCGCATAGCTATTCTGTCTTCGATCATAAATAATGCATCCTTAGGCATATTGTAAAAATTCGAAGCCAGGTTAGTTTCAATGGCTTCAACAGTTGTTAAACGTACAAGATTAGGCGACATTACATCTTTAAACCAAAGTCTTTGTCCAGGGTGAAACATCTCAAATCCGGCAGGATCAACTAAGATTAGCTTTTTAACTTTATCGGGGTAATGCAAGGCAGCAACCATTGAAATCTGTCCTCCCATGGAGTGCCCTGCTAAGGTAACATTACTTAACTCTAATTTATCAATAAAATCAGCAACTACTTTTGCATAAAATGTCATTAATCCACTATGTGGGTTTTTTGATGATTTTCCATAACCTGGTAAATCTATGGCAATACATCTGTAAGATTTACTTAGTTCGTCAATATTCTTTTTCCATGCAGGCAGATAACTTCCTAAACCATGAATGAAAATAATCGTTTCACTTCCTGCACCTTCGTCGATATATGCCAGATTTATATCACTGCTTAATTCAGCATATTTTACATCGTATCCATAGTCCATATCTTTCATCGATTTCATATCTGTTAGATTTTTATATGGAGAACAGGCAACAATTATGGTTGTAAAAACGATTAATAGGATTGATTTTATTTTCATCTTTTTCATAACTTAAAATTTAAAACATTAACCATTTGTATACCAGAAATACAGTCCATGGATCCACAGGGCGATCAATATTATAAATGCCATTAATATCTGTTCCATGACTGGTATCATTGCTGTCATAAAAATCTCCTAACCACAAATAAGCACCATGTAGCTCAAGACTCATAAAAGGGCCGAAAGAATACTTTAGTGCTGCATTTAATTCTGTACCCATATATTTTCCTGCATCTTGAGGCGCAACAGAGCTATATGCCATTGCTGCTCCAATTTTTGCATTTAATTGATGAGGAATAAGATCTCTGTATAAATTAGCTGTTCCGCCTGTTAATCCATATCCCATATTCGAAATATCGGCAATAGCTGGAGTAAATCGGTTAACCACATTAGCATGAGGAAATAGTAAATATGCCCCGCTACTAATAAAAATTGAAGCCGGCATTCCCCATGTATTTCCTGTAATAACACCTGAATATTTACCATTGTCTATTCCATCTCCATCTCCGGTGGTGTAAATCAAATCAAGAGAAAAGAGATCATTTACTGTTTGTCCATAGCGATATGCTCCTCTAAGGTTAGCAGCCATACCTCCAATATCAGCTTTTTTGGCCCATGTACCATTTTCTTTTGTATCAACAGTACCAAGGTTATAATTAAAAAATCCTGTTACCAGAACACGATCTAACCAAAAATCAGGGTTTCTGCTGAAAAATGCACCTAACCAGGCAACATCTGCTTCATATTCATTTGTTGGTAAGCCAAAATTAAAACCTCCATTATAATTTACAAGTGTGCTATTCAATCCTTGTCCAAATACAGATACTCCTCCCTGGCCTTTAGCTCTGTCGGTTAGGTAATATACAGAACCCCCAAGATTCCATAACATAGATAATTTTTTACGATATACTAATTCCATTAAGGTTACATCATCCTGATCCTGAGCATTGTTTTCATAAAGTTTGTAGAATCCGGCTTTTGATTGTGAGTAATCTCTGTTCCAACGAACACTAACTCCAACAGCATCAGTTCCCCAGTAAGCCATTCGGTATCCTGTTGTTGTCATTTTATCAAAATAGGTTCTGTATGGGTTAAAAGGAGTGTCGTACAGTCTTTGTAATCCCAGGTTTATAGCCCAGTTCTTATAAGGAATTAATTCTAATTCAATATTTTGGGTTTGTATATTTACCTGATCTGCTGAAATAGCAGATCCTTTATTCCCACTTAAGCCATATGCCTGATCTCCCCATGTCCAGTCAATTTCAAAAGAAGCTCGTAAAATTGCTTTGCCATTAAATAGTTTCGGTTGATATATAAAAAATGGGATTATCCTTTGTTCAACATAATAAGCAGTTACAGTATCCGAGGTTGTGGATGAGTTTTGACCAAACAATCGGCCAACTAACTGACCGTTAAATAAACTACTTTCAGGATAGAAGTTGGAACTTACTCCTTGTGTAATAAAGAATGCTAGAAACTGAAATTCCTTGTTAGCTTTTGCCGTATATGGAAGGTCGTTTCTGAAATAATTAAGTGTTGTACCATCCGCAGGCACCTCTTCCTTTTCTTCTTCCTGGGCGTATATTGGTGACCAGCCAGCCAGAAATACAGAAAGAATAATTACCGATATTTTTTTCATAGTAAATTAAAAGTTTATAATGAATGCTTAGGTAAAAGTAAAGTCGAATTTAATTGATTTAATTCGACTTTACAAAGTGCTGAGCACAAATAGGTTTGATTATTCTGTGATTCTTATGAATTTTTGAAGATTCCAATTTACGTCATTTATAACAAGTGTTCCACCATTTGTACTTCCAAATCCTCCTTCGGGAGTTGGAGGGACGTTTTGAGTGCCAGTTGTTAAGGCAACTTCATACCACAAAACTTCAGGAGATGTTTTAATTTCATAAATTCCTTCAGATATTCCTTCAGAAGGTGTCACTTGATTTAAAACAATTGTCCAAATTTCATCAATAGTAGATTTTTCAATAACAAATGTTCCTGTGTAATTAATATCTGGTGTTCCGCTTGTGTTTCCAATATTGTATTGTTCAACTAAATATGAATAATCATCTTTAAATTCAGCATATATAGAATCAACGGACATATAAGCTACTAAAAGTGGGGCAACATTAACTCCAGCAGAATACCAGTTTCCGATGATTCCCAAATCTTCTGCAATGTTAGCAGAGGTAATCATTTCTGTTACTTCCATGGCTTTACCTTCGGCATCATAAATGCTCGTTGCACTGGCAGCTTGTACAGTTACAGTCTCAGTTCCTTCAGTAATTGATGTAATTGTTAGATCAATGGTCATTGTTGTTGCACCTGCAGTATGAGTAACTTCATAAGTGAAATCAACCCCTGTGATAGTAACAAGAATGTCTGAATTTTCTAAATTGCCTGTTTCATCTATGTTAGCATAAACAGGTTCGCTAAATGTTACTGTAGCTGTTTTATTATCATCTGAAAGAGTAATGCTTTCAAAGAACGGACTTTTGTTAGTTGCTTCATCACTGCAAGAACTAAATCCAAGAACTCCTAAAAGGATTATTGTAATCCAAAATAAACTTTTGTTTTTCATAGCGTTATTAGTTTTATTATTTGTTTAAAAGTATTTATATCTTATAAGAAGTTAAGTATAGATTAATATATAGTTAAGGTTGACTTACCTTGATTTATTTAATTTTATTCTTTTTAATAGTTTGTTTGTCAGTGTATTGTATATTGATTTTAGGGTTAAGACTATTTCTTGTTTAGCTTCCCCATTGAATAACATTAGCACCCCAGGCATATCCAATTCCTGCTGCAATCATGGATATTACTGTTCCATCTTTTATCATTCCATTTTCTAAAGCTAAATGAAGGGATAGAATTTGATCAATTTGACCAATATGTCCATAATTTTCTAAATAAATACTTTGGTTTTTATTAAGTCCAAGTTTTTCAAGCATAAATTCATACATTGATCTTTTAAAGTGCAATACAGCTAAATAGCCAATCTCATTTACCGACATCCCCGATTTTTCAAAAGCGCGGTTAATGCAAAGAAACCAATTGTCAAGGGAAACATCATTCAATCGGTTTTTCATATGCTTTTCGTCAAATACACGCAAAGATTTATAAGCTATATCTGCATTTTCTTTTGTAATAGGTTTTTCAGTACCGCCAAACTCAACTCCTGCATCCCGGGCAAGTGTTCCATCAGTTATGATATGACTTCCTAACAAAAGATTTTTCCCATAATTCTTTTTTAGGATAAGAGCTCCGGCTCCAGCTGATAGATTGAACATAAAAGACACAGAGTTATCTGTAAAATCAATAAAATCCCCGTTTCGATAGCCCCCAACAATCATCACTGTATTTATTTCTTCATCGGCAATCATCATATCTTTAGCTATTTTCATTGCTGCAACGGTAGTTCCACAACGTTGCTGAATATCAATTGCCCATGCATTGGTTGCCCCGATTTTTTCCTGAATATATATTCCTGATGTTGTAAGAGGATATTCTTTCCATTCTTCTCCAATACACAGAATTAAATCTATTTCTTTTGGATTGACTCCTGTATTTTTCAGTACATCAAGACCGGCTTTTACTCCCATTTCCTGGGTTCCATCTTCATTTCCAGGAATAGGTTTTTCAATAATTCCAAGTTTTTCAATCACTGCATTTTCTGTCCAAAATCCTTTTGTAGCAATTGAAATATCTTTGGCTGACATTCTTCCTTGTGGAATATATATACCAGTTCCTACAATACCAACATTAATATTTGTCATGAATAGAGATTTAATAAATAAATAAATTACTTCCGACAGCTAATCCTGCACCGGATGCTACAAATACAATTTTATCACCACGTTTAATCTTATTTTCTTTCACTGCATGATAAAAAGCCATAGGTACACAACCCGAGCCGGTATATCCATATCGATCCATTACAAAGCTTGTTTTTTCTAATGGTTGATCTATTGCAGCCATCACTTTTTTGATAACTGAACGATTGATTTGCGTAAAAATAAAGTGATCAATTTCTGAAATATCAGAATTTGCTTTTTGTAACAATTTTTCAATTACCATAGGCCAAAGCCTAACATTCCGATCGCTTGGTAAAGGTTGAATATTTAATAATCCATATGTTTCTTCTTTAAGAACTTTTTCTGTAATAGGATTTCTTGTTCCTCCAGCGTAAACCCCTACGTAATCCCACTGTGTACCATCGGTTAAAAGCTGACCATTTATATATTTTGATTGATCATCTTCTTTTCTTTCCAGCACAAAAGCACCTGCCCCGTCGGCAAAAATTGAATAACCGAAAGCGTCACCTTTACGAACATAAGCAGGCATATTGTAAACTCCAATTATAACAGCATATTTTATTGTTGGATCAGTTGCCATAACTCGAACTGCATTGTCAAGAGCAATAGTAAAACTTGCACATGATGCACTCACATCAAAACTAGATGCCCAGGTTTCCTTTTTTTGGATCCTACCTTGCACAACTAAGGCTGTTGCCGGAGAAATAAATTCGGGAGTATCGGTAGCAACAATGAACATATTCACATCATCGGGACTAATATTTGCATTGATAATTGCATTTAATGCAGCTTTGGTTGCAAAATCGGCTGTTGTTTCGTCAATTCCACGTAAGTGTGCAATATGTCTTTGTGTGATACCTAAACCAAACTCTGTTTTTTCTGAGTCGAAATCAATGTTTGCTAAGTTTTTTAATTCTTCGTTATTGATCGGTTCTCCTGGTGCATAAACACCTGTTCCAATTATTTTGATAGGTAACATCTTAATCGTTTTAATGATTTATAAATAACCCATATGTTGAGCTTTTTCTTTTAGTTCTTCTCTGAAATCAGGATGAGCAATGTCAATTAAAGCAAGCGCTCTTTCTTTAATTGTTAATCCTGTTAAGCGAGCTATCCCATGTTCAGTAACGATATAATCAGTATTGCTTCTGTGTAAGGTAACTGCTGTACCTTCTGGTAATGTTGGAACAATGGTTGATATTTTTCCATCTCTGGCAGTTGAACGGCATGCGATAATGGATTTTCCCTTTCCGTCGAATCCTTCAATGGCTCCCACGGCGGTATCTGTTTGTCCTCCTGTGCCTGAATATTGATTAATTCCAATTGATTCGCTTGCAACCTGACCACTAAAATCTACCATAATGCAAGTGTTGATAGATACCATCTTGGAGTTCTTTCGTATTATACATGGATCATTTACATATTTACCACGAAGAAATTCAACAGCAGGATTATTGTCGAGCCACTCGTATAGTTTCTCAGATCCCATTGCAAATGTGCAAACAAACTTATCTTTATAAAAGGCTTTTTTCTTATTGGTTATTACTCCCATATTGTACAATTCCATCATGGAATCTACCATCATCTCGGTGTGAACTCCCAGATCCTTTTTATCGCGAAGTGATAAAGCAGCAGCATTTGGTATATCTCCGATACCCAGTTGAATGGTAGATCCATCTTCAACTAACTGAGCAATGTTATTTCCGATTTTAAGTGCAATCTCATCCGGGTTAGGAGATGGGAGGGAAGGTGGTTTTTGTGAAAATTCAACAAAATAATCTACATCCTGAACATTTAAATGTGTATCACCAAAAGTACGTGGCAGTTGATCATTTACCTCAAGCACAACGATGTCGGCTGCTTCAATAAATTCTTTTTCATAGGTTATACCTAGAGAAAGAGAAACAAAACCTTTATCATCAGGAGGTGTGCAGGTTCCAAAAAACAGATGAGGATTCCTGACTTTCAAACGATCAGTAGCTGCACGGTGTAACATGTTTGGAACATATGTAACGGTTCCAGCTCCTTCTTTTATTGCTTGTCGCGAACCAGGAGCATGAAACCAGCTACATAACTCGAAATGACCTTTCATCTCGGGTTTCATGTAAAAGTCATATGGTTTTAAAGTTAATACCGAGAATACTTTTACATTATGAACCTTATCTTTTACCAAATGAAATTTAGACATGCAGCCTTGTGGTTCTGATGCACATTGGGCAACAACAACATCGGTGTCACTTTTGATAAGCTTTACAGCTTCTTCAATTGATATCAATTTGTTTTTATATATTTCCTGATAATTAACCATAATGATCTATTTTATTTTTTCTTTGTTGCTTGATGCATAATTACACCAATGATACTTGAAATGATAATTGCGGAAGCAGAAGCTATTGCAGGATTGCGCACAGGACCTTCCAAATATTTTGTAAAAACTCCAAAATGGAATCCATAATTATTTACTAAATAAGGCAGACCATAGTAAATTGTAAAATGAGTGACAAATGCTACAATTGAAGCTACTACAGGTGCTTTAATATTTACGTTTTTAATAAAAATACCAAAAACAATAGGAATAAATGCCACAGAAAAATAGGCATAAACTCCATTTTGTGCCAAAATAGCAACACTTAATTTTGGATGTAACAACTGATCAATCGAAACAATAAAAGATATTATTGCTAAAAAAACAATTGCCAATTTATTTATCAAAATATATGATTTCTCTGTTTTTATATGTTTACCAAACAGAGGTTTAATAATATCCGATGTAATGGTGGTAGATAAAGATTGTATTAATCCTTCCAGTGTTGAAAGCCCTGCGCTGATTAGTCCTAAAATAACAATTAATCCTATGATTACGGATAATATTCCATTTGAAAATATTTTTACAACAAAAGCAGGAATTATACCATCTGTTTTTAAAGCTTCACCGTTAGCCGTTAAATCAGGGAATGTTAATCGGGCATATAATCCTACAAATACGACTGAGAAAAAAATAATTTCAGCAATAACAGCTGTGGTTAAAAATTTATTTACGTCTTTTTCTTCTTTTAAGAATAAAGATTTGGTGATGATATGTGGTTGACAAACAACTGCAGCACCTACAACAATTTGTGCAAAAATAATCTCAAAATAATCTCTGAATAAAAAACTCTGAGGATTGGTAGATTTTATTAAAACAGGGTCAATTGCTGCTAGTTTTTGAAAAAACGAATCAATTCCTCCTTTAAAATAATCGTAACCTGAGAATAACAATATAAAAGCAACAGCTAGCATTATAAATGCCTGAATGGTATTGGTATAAACTAATGAGTTGGCTCCTCCAAACATCATATATCCAAAAACAAAAACAATAATTACAGCTAGAACAATAATTTCATTTGCATTTAATGCTTTGGCCAAAACTTTAGTTAAAGCAACCAGAATTAGAACAATAAATGTTATTAATAAAAACGAAAGGAATCCCATAAACAAGGCATAATACTTACTTTCGTATCTTTTCCCAATCCATTGTGCCAGTGTTACAGCTTTTAATGATTGTCCGTATTTTCGGAAACTTTTTGTTAAAACAATTAATGAGATGATTGTTGCCAGAGGGAAAAATATTCCGAAAGATAATACCCCGCTAAAACCTGAAACGGCAATAAGTCCCGGATTTACAATGAAAGTTGCGGCACTTGTCATTGAAACAGCAAGTGATAAACCTACAAATGCAGGAGAAAAGTTTACATTTCCAACTGCATAATCGCTTAAGCTTTTCGTTTTTAATGCCCCACGAACAACAAAATAAATAATTAAAATAGAGTAAAAAATGATTAGGATCCAGGTTCCTAATATTTGTTGTGAAGTAGCCATAATTTATGTATTAATATGATATAAGATTAAATAAAAAAAACAGGAATCTCAAAAATCTTGATCCCTGTTTTCCCAATCTACTAAATTGTCATTCCTCCATCAACACTTAGCATAGAACCGTTGATGTATGCAGCCTCGTCACTTGCTAAGAAAAGATAAGCTGATGCGATTTCTTCTGGATTTCCTAAACGTCCTAAAGGAACTTTCTCTTCCATAGCTTTAATCACATTCTCAGGCATTTGTCGAACCATATCTGTCAAGATAAATCCCGGGGCAACAGCATTAACTGTTACGTTCTTGCGTCCTAACTCCTTTGCCAATGTTTTTGTCATTCCAATTAAGCCAGCTTTAGTGGCAACATAATTTGTTTGACCAAAGTTACCATATAATGCAACTACCGAAGAAGTGTTTATAATTCTCCCATACTTTTTTTCTACCATATGCTGACTAACCAGCTTTGTGCAATTAAATACACCTGTTAAGTTAACGTCTATTACTTCTTGCCATTGTTCACTGGTCATTTTCTTTAAGGAAGAATCTCTGGTTATCCCCGCGTTATTAACTAAGATGTCAATTTTACCATACGCATCCATTGCGTCATTGGTTGCTTTTTCAACATCGGAAAATATTGCAGTATTTACTTTATTAAATTCAGCCTTGCCTCCTTTAGCAATTATTTCTTTTTTGGTGGATTCTCCTTTTTCTTCATTCATATCCCAAATGATAACTACAGCACCTTCTTCAGCAAACTTTAGAGCTCCGGCTTTACCAATACCATCAGCGCCACCTGTTATAATGGCTATTTTATTTTCAAGTCTTTTCATGATTTAAATATTTATTATTTCTGTTAATATTTTTCTACAATAATTGATGTCCCCTGACCACCACCGATGCATAAGGTTGCTAAGCCCGTTTTAGCATCAGTCCTTTTCATTTCATATAACAAGGTGGTTAAGATTCTTGCACCGGAGGCTCCAATTGGGTGTCCCAATGCAATAGCACCACCATTAACGTTAACTTTAGCAGGATCTAATTTTAAATCGCGCAATACAGCAATGGATTGTGATGCAAATGCTTCATTCGCTTCAATAAGATCAATATCTTCGATTTCCATTTTAGCTTTTAATAAAGCTGCCTTGGAGGCAGGAACAGGTCCGTATCCCATGATCTTAGGGTCAAGTGCTGCATTGGCATAAGAAATGATTCTCGCCATAGGTTTTAAACCTAGTTCATCAGCTTTTTCTTTTGACATAACAATTAGCATAGCTGCTCCATCATTTATTCCAGAAGCATTTGCTGCTGTAACAGTTCCATCCTTCTTAAAAGCTGGTCGGAGTTTCCCTAATTTTTCAATATTTAATCCAAGTTTTGGAAACTCATCTTTGTCAAAAATAATAGGATCTCCTTTTCGTTGAGGAATTTCAACCGGAACAATTTCATCTTTAAACTTATCTTCTTTTTGTGCTTTTTCAGTTTTTAACTGGCTCTGTAAGGCAAATTGATCTTGTTCTTCACGACTAATCTCCCATTGTTCTGCAATGTTTTCGGCTGTAATTCCCATATGATAATTATTGAAAGCATCAGTCAATCCATCCTTAATCATGCTATCCACTATTTCGTTATGACCCATTTTGTAACCAAAACGAGCATTTTTTAATAAATAGGGAGCATTAGACATGCTTTCGGTTCCACCAGCTAATACAATATCAGCATCACCAAGCATAATGAATTGTGCTGCCATGCTAACAGCTCTTAATCCTGAACCACAAAGTTTATTTATGGTCATTGCCGGACTGGTTTCGGGGATCCCCGCATTGATGGATATTTGGCGAGCAATATTTTGACCTTCACCTGCTGAGAGGATATTACCTATTATCGCTTCATCAATATCTGCAGGACTTATTCCGGCTCTTTTGATTGCTTCTTTTGCAGCAAAAACGCCAAGCTCAACTGAAGAAAAGCCTGCAAGGCTTCCTCCAAAATTTCCTATTGCAGTTCTTGCAGCTGATATAATTACAACTTCTTTCATCTGTTTTATTTTTTTCTGTTTTTAACAAAGGAATAGAATTGAAAAATGAAGAAAAGTATTCATTGTGAAAAAACGATTGTCGACTTTTTGGTAGTTGGTGGTTGTTGACTTTTTAAATATGCAGATATACAATAGCTTAGTATTTTTATTATTTGGGTTGACAAAATTAGGATATTGATTTTCACCAATTTTTTTTATACATTAATTCTTTGTATTTTCATTATTTAAAAATTTAAACTTGAAAGAAATGGAAAACATAGAAAATCAACAAAGTCAATTATTAGATAAAAAGGAACTTGTTCTTGATGAAAAAAGTCAACTATTTTTAACTGAAGTGAGAAAATGGACCATGTTTATGGCAATAATTGGATTTATCTTTCTCGGATTATTGGTAATAATGGGGCTTATAATTGCTTTTGTTGGGTCGTTTTTTGGAAGTTACTTAGGTGGAATAGAAAGATTCCTAATTTTCTTCGTGTACATTATTATTGGGGGACTTTATTTTTTCCCAATATACTATCTCTTAAAGTTTTCTGTAAACATGAAAAGGGCCATTGAACAATCAGAACAAAAAGATCTGACAATTGCATTTGAATATCTTAAATCACATTATAAATTTATTGGAATTCTAACCATAGTTGTAATAAGTCTGTATCTTTTTATAGGAATTATTGCTGCCATTATTGGTTTGTCATCAATTTTTTAAAGTCCCTTCAGGTTTTATTCTCTGTTGGTACTTCTCTAATAGATTTTCCACCAATAATTACCTCACCAGCATCAGCAGCAAGGTAATTTGTGATAATTTTCATGGTGGTGGTTTTCCCGGATCCATTTGGTCCTAGAAAACCTAAAATTTCTCCTGTATTTACTTTAAAGGAGATATTGTTAACGGCTTTTTGTGTTCTGTATTTTTTGGTTAAATTTCCAATAATTATATCCATAAGTTTAAGGTTAATTATTAGTAAAAGATTAATAGTATTTTTTGATTTTCGGAGCATAAAATTAAAAACCACGAGTGTTAAAAACTGTTAAAAAATTTCAAAGTTGGTTAAACAAGTAAATAATATATCTTTATATTTAGTACAAATTTTATAATAATTATCCCTACGAGGATTTAAACCCTCGTAGGGATATTTTAAAGTAGCAAAGTTAAATATATGGCAGATTCTAAAACTATTCTTGAGCCGGATAAATTTTATCATGTTTACAATCATGCAGTTGGCAACGAATTATTGTTTCATTCAGATCGCAACTATTTATTCTTCTTAAAAAAGTTTAAAACGTATTTATTCAATTATGTTGATGTATATTCATATTGTTTGATGCCCAATCATTTTCACTTTATTATTAAAGTTAAATCTGAAAGTGATATTTTTGATGTTCATTATAATCAAAACAAAAATGAAACCATTAATGGTGGTTTAGTGTACGAGATTGTTAGTAGACAATTTTCAAATTTATTTAATTGTTATGCTCAAGCTTATAATAAAGAGAATAACCGAAAAGGAAGTTTATTTGTAAATAGATTTAAAAGGAAGTTAATATCTGATCAGAAATATTTAATGAAGCTAATACATTATATTCATTTTAATCCTGTAATGGCGAATTTATGTAAAGATTTGTCGGAATGGAAATATTCTTCTTATAATGCAATTGTAACAAATAGCAATACATTGATACTTCGTAAACAAGTTATTGAATTATTTGAATCTAGAAATAATTTTATTTATTGCCACAAAGAACAACCAATGATCTCAGGAATAGAATATTAAATAATTCGTGCTAATTATCCCTACGAGGGTTTAAAC
>DMBU01000180.1:0-5535 GCA_003446015.1 Bacteroidales bacterium
TAACCCCCGAAGAATGGGTGCGGCAAAACTTTATCGAATACCTGAAAAAAGAAAAAAACTACCCCGAAACACTGATGGCTGTTGAAAAACAGATTGCTGTGAACGGAATGCAGCGCCGGTTCGATTTGCTGGTTTACACCCGTAACGGACAACCCCTTTTGATTGCCGAATTTAAAGCACCTGAAATAAAAATAACCCAGGAAACATTCGACCAGGTGGTACGGTACAACATGGCGCTGCGTGTTGAAAAAGTGATTGTATCAAACGGATTGCAGCATTTTGCCTGCGAAATTGACTATACAAAAAACAGTTTCTCGTATTTACCCGAAATCCCTGCTTTTCCTGAGCGTTGCCGGTACAGCGGGAATGGGTTTAGCTGAGTTTATCTTTTTAATCAAAACCGGGGATAAAAAACTCCACCTTGCCGCAATTGGGGCAACTGTATAAATCAAACGATTCACGGTTGGTAAACAGCTCGAACAAATTGCCCAGGGCACCCACGCGTGTTCCCTCGTGAAATCTGAAATAGCCCTGGTACTCAAGCGTTACTTTGCATCGGAGGCATTCAACTACTTTGGGGCCTTGTGGCGTTGTGCCGGTTTCTTTATTGATTTCAGACAAATTGAAATGACATTGCGGGCAGTAATTTAAACCCGGTTCAATTTCGGTGTTGCATTTTGGGCAAATCAGTTTAAAATCGCTGCTGTCAAGAACTTTTTGCTCCACAAAGCTGTATTGACAATTCCAGCAGATATCAAAATTATTATCTACTTCGGCATTACATTTCGGGCATGTTTTCATTTTTCAAAATTTAAATCAAAGATTAATAAATCAATCTGCTTTTTCAGCTTTAATTGGCTCACCCTGTCGCAAGTATTCATCAAAATTATCCATTGTCCGAAGCTATAATACTTTTCTAAAATTTCAGCCAAAGACTAAGGCACAAATTAAACCCCGTAATTTCGGGATTGTGCCAGCTAAAGTGTTACTTTCTTAATAAAGTATCAGTTTTTGAGATTGTTTCATAAATAACCTGTAAAAATATCTCCAACTCATCTGGTAACTCATTTTCATTTGGATAATACAAATAGGTTGAATCACTTTTATTTGTGGAAATATACCTCATTTTTGTTGTTGGTAAATCTTTTGCTGCATTATCATGAAATCCATACGAATCTGAAATATCAATTAAAACCAAGTCTTTCAATTTTTCTTTAATTAACGCCAAATCTTCAGCAGAAATCTGAAATTCGGACTCTCTGTACTGGTTGCTTAATCCATATTTTTCCTGAACTTCTATTTTTCCTTCCTGGTCAATTGTAGCTGTATAATAAGAATCTGCCCATGCACTGGATTCTTCCCAGAGAATTGAATAAGTGTTCAAATCAATATTCAGTCCATCGTCCTTCCGGCAATTGATACAACCAAGCAACAGAATTACGATAATAAGTAAATTTATTTTTTTCATAACGTTCTTTCAATAATGCTAATCTGTTTTTGCAGATGTTACTTTCAATATTTTGGTTGCGCGTTTTAAAAATGGACTGAACGTTTGACAATATAGCCAGTAAGGAATTGCGGGCGATTTTCTGTCAATCCCGATGTACATCGGGACCGGGCGGAAAGATGCACTCTGCAAACCACTGCTGCCGGACTTTCGGGTAGCTGAAGTTGTGGGTTAGTACCTTCTATTTCACATCATTGATGCCAGTTACTGTCATCAATAGAAAATCCAGGCTTTTACTATAATCTAACTCCTCGTATTCTAACCCAAGCTTTTTTATGTTCGAATAATAGTTTTTAATCTTATTGTAGTAGTTCTTTTCTAATTGAACTGAAGTGGCTATCTGACCAATCTTTTCAATTAAAAACCATTTCTCCATTAATCGTGCTGTTCTCCCATTTCCATCCTGAAACGGATGTATTTTAACAAACACCAAATGAATTAATGCTGCATAATAAAAAACTTCAAACGAATTTAAATCCGTCTTAATCAGCAAGTCAATATCATCGAATAATTTGTCCATTTCTCTTTTCACAATTTCAGGTCCTGCGGCAACATATTCAATTTTGTCTTCGCTGTTAATTACAAACATCGGATTTGTCCTGATAAGGCCTTGCTGGCTTTTAGGAAGAAGTTTTGAGCTTAAAATGGAATGAGCTTTTTGAACGTTTTTAAGATTCAATTCGTGATTATCGATAAAATCATAGGCTGCATACAAGTCGTCAGCCTTTCTGGTATAGTCGGCTCTGAATTTTACGTTTAGAAATTTATGCTTGAAATAGCTATCGAAGTCAATGTTTTCCCCTTCAATCTTAGAGGAATAAACAGACGAAACAGATTTATAAAATTGAAAATAGTCAACTGGCATCCCGATTTTCTCAACCCTGGCTAATTTATCTAAAGGAGATTCATTCACTTTCTTCGTGAAATCGTCAAGAAGTTGTGAAGTCAATATTTTAAATTCCATAAGATGCTGTCGTTTATACAAAGATAACTTTTTCTGTTACTCAACTCTCAATGCAAATTCGGCACTGATGATGAGCGCTCCTGGCATAACGGTCACTTGTAATTTTATAATCTTAAAAATTTAATTTTTGGAAAATAAACTATATGTTGTTCTTTATTAATTCTCAAAGTGTTTACAATTACGAAAATCAAATTATAACCGTTCATGAAGATTATGAAAATCAAAGGCAAAAAAGCTTGTATTAAAGACCTTGCCCTGTTAGCATCATGCATTATTATCCTATCCCCAAAAAGTCCAAATATGATTAAACCAAAGAATCCAAGAAAAAATAGTATTGTCCACGTGATTTGAAAATTTAGAAGTTCACTAGCAGTCTTGTTTAAATTCTGAATCTTATCTTTTTTAGATATCCAAATTATCAATGGTACTAATATTCCTAGTATTGGAAAAAATATAAAACTCAAAGCTGATAAATTAAAACTTAAAAGGAAACCTTTATCTTTTGTTGCAGTCCAGTCAACAATTTCGTCAGGGGTTACATTAAATGCAAATGCAAGTCTTTTAAGGGAATCGCCTCTTGGTTCAGTCTCTCCATTTTCAATTCTTTGAATTGTCCTTAAACTTAATCCTGATTTTTCCGATAATTCTTCCTGTGAAACTCCGTTTCGATTTCTCAGTTCTTTAATTTTTTGAGCTAATTCTTTGTTCTTCATTTTTTAGTTTTTTAAATCTGGAACAAATGTAGATTCTGGTCTTTTGGTTTGTTGCGTCATGCTTATGTCATTATTACGTCATTTGTGCTGTAGGAATTGTTTGCGGCTTTTTCAATATGCCACATGGTTGGTACATGTTGTCGGTGCGGATTTCGGAGAGCCTGCCCGTCCGGTCAGGCGGGCGTTCCTGTCCGAAGGACACGGAACAGCGAAACGAGCCCCGAAGCCTCGGGGCGCAGTTGGCGTACCACCGAACCCCGACCTGAAATATGTACTGTGTTAGCTGCTGGGCTTTGTTTTTAACATTTAAATATGCTTTATTCGTTCGATAAAATGTCATTAACAATTTCATCCGATGTAGATTTTTTTTGTTTCGATTGAATCTCTAACTTCTCTTTTAAATATTTCATTTTTGTCCCCCATTCAACTTCCAATATATCCGACCATTTGCGAACGTATATTTTAAATTTGCCATCTTTAATGTTGTAACAAAGGCCTCTATCTTTTTGACCATGATTTTTAGCCGAGTCTATCTTATCTTCAATATGACTATCATAATCTTTACCTATGAGATAAAATTCCCAGTACTGATTTTCTCCATTACATAGTGGCTCTTTTCGAATTGATTCCATATAGCTTTCGATTTGGTCATATTGTGTTTTCCCAAGCTTTTTGGATGCACGTTTTAATTCAATTATTACATTTAGCTGCTTTGCCTCACCAATAGATTCAGTTTTAGTTAATAATAAATCTACTTCTCCAGTTGGGCTTCCAACCAATTCAGGGTCTTCAATTTCAAGAACCTCCTTAGCATATTTTAAAAGCACTTTTTTTAAGGCTCCTTCTGTAGAGCTAAATAACCTAAATTGTTCTCCAAATAGCCAAAAATTATCGTCTAATATTTTTTGAATATGTTTTACTTCCAGAGTTTCTTTCTCATGTTCAGAAATTAAAACCTTCAATGTATCTATCACATCAAGACGATGGTCAATTTCTTTTATCGTTTTAACCACATTTGATAATGAAGTTCTGTTTAGAATATCAAGTAAATCTTTTTGTTCTTCGGCTGTTAATTCTTGCAATTGTTCTAGAAGTTTTACAATCAAAATATCATCTTGATTTGATAATAAGCCTGCAAAAGTTGCACAAATGAACTTTTTCTCTGAATCACTTTTTCCTGAAAATAAAGCTGGGCTTATTGTATAGATAGCTTTTATTAAGTCATCGTATGATTCTTCGTCATAAATGCCAAATTCTGATAGTTCTGGAATTAAATTTTCGGCTTTTAAATCTTGCAATAGATATTCCGATTGCTCTGTTAGATATGGTTTTCGAATAACATTGATTAAATACGATTTTAAGAAGTCCTTAACCTTCCTCTGAAGGCGACTCTTTTTTTTATCTCCAAAATCAAATGATTTCTGTTCTTCATTTTCGTCGTCTTTACTTTCAGATATTTTAAACAATGATGATGTAACATAAACTGAATGCCAGAAATTGTCATTTTTTTTGTTCAATCCAGTATTCTCTTTGTAAATTTCTTTTCCATTATTATCAAGGAAATAAAATTTTGAGAACTCGCGTGGTTTTTCTGACCATAAGACTATTCTTACTTCAATATTATTATCAATTTCTTCTCTAAGTTCTTCCGGAAAATCATCTTTTACCAATTTGATTTCTTCTTTTATTATTTGATTTTCTTGTATTGGAGAACCATTTACATCAATTGAATAACTCTGATTTTGAGTCAAAAACCATCCAAATTCAGTTAAAAGTTGGTTGCATAATTCCTCGTATGATGTTAGGCTATCTGAAAGTATCGAATATGCACCAATGAAAGATATTTCAGTTCCTATACCATTTTCTATTTGGACAGGAGTATCAATTTCCGTATTATGTTTTAAGGTGATTCTCTGATTTTTGCTAGTGATTTGTATTTCTTCAGCAATCCAAATAAATGCGTACCGACCTCTACCAAACTGCCCCATTGGCAGAGACTTATTTTTTTCTTTTGCGTCACTTTTTGTTGACGATAGAAATGTTTTAGTATTAATATTCGAAAAATCCCACCCGTTTCCGTTATCAGAAATCTTTATATTACTTACACTTCCTATCCCTTGATTCGGGGTATTGTAGCTTAATTTTATATTTGATGCACCTGCATCAAATGAGTTCCATATATATTCAAAAAGACATTTATACGGCTTATCCTTATATTGTTTAAGTTCCGTTTTTAAAGATTGGATATTCAGTTCTAATTGGTCCATATTTTTTATTGTTATATTCCTGATAAAGCGTGTTTTTAGCCTTGCAGCTAACTAATTAATCCCCCGAAGTTATTATACTTTTTT
>DMBU01000180.1:5639-6707 GCA_003446015.1 Bacteroidales bacterium
AGGTGGCTTGGGGTGAGTGAATTAAAATACGACAATAAATACTTCTCATTACTTAACAATTGATTGGCCGGAAAAACCAGTTCCGGCATACAAGGAGATACCTTCTGTAACCGCAAAAATTTTAACCATGATTCAAAAACTGATTATATGGAGCCGCAAAACTGAAATCGACGATGTGGCAGCGCGCCTGTCGGCGGCTTTTGGCGCTTCGGGAATAACCGACCCCTATCTTACCACGTGTTTTGCGGCTTTAGGCGAAAAACACCTGGCGCTTTCGCTGGCCATCGCCCGGCCCAGGGCTGCCAGCCGGCTAAAGGAGAAGGATGCCGTGCGCGATCAGAAAACACATGCACTTCACCAGTTGCTGAGCGGTTATGCCTGTCATCCCGATGAACCTATCTACACGGCGGCGCAAACGCTGTTAACTGTGTTCGACAATTTTGGGACAGCGGTCACGCGTGAAAGCTACGCTGTTGAGTCGTCGCTGATTGGCTCGCTGCTGCTCGGTTTTGCAAAACCCGAGTACAAAGATGCCATTGCCGCGCTCTCGGGCTGCGCCGAACTGATTGCCCGGCTACAGGCAGCGCAGGACGATTTTGAACAAACCCGCATTGCTTACGAAACCGAAAAGGCCAAAGAGGGGATGCTCGAAACCGCCTCGGAAATAAAAAAGGCCGTGGCCAAAATCATTAACGATAAAATTGTGACTTACCTGCGCGCCATGGAACAGGCAAACCCGGCAACCTACAGCGGGTTGGCGGGCAAAGTTGCCGTAATTATTGCCGAAACCAACAGGGCTGTGAAAAAACGGAAAAAGCAGCAACCGGATGAAGTTACAGATTAAGGAACCGTTCTCTTTTTAAAGAACGGTTCCCTGTTGTTCAACTAAAAAGAAGAGGGCATAACAGGGTTCCTTCGAAAGGGTGGATGCCAACGGCATCACATGTGTATGGAAACTATAGTTTAATGCACCATTCGATCCCGGCCAGGGGCTACTCTTTATACACAAGTCATGGCATGATATTTCCCGGCCTGAAAGGCCAATGTAATTCAGCCCGGGGCAAGTTG
>DMBU01000007.1 GCA_003446015.1 Bacteroidales bacterium
TACAAAAACGGATAACCATATTAATTTAAATACATAAGAAAACCGGATAAAAAGTTTATCCGGTTTTCTTATCAATCCCTAATCAGAGAATTCCATTAATCTATGAAGATTAAAAAAAACAATAAATATTAATATAAATTTCTGTGACACTCTGTACAATTGCCTTCTTTCCACATTTCATCAATATCAACAGGATGTTTAAATTCCAGAAAATCATTTAATGCAGCATAAGATTCTTTTCCTTCTTCACCCTGTAAAACAATGGTGTGACATAAATTACAATCTTTTGTAATTGTTTTGCCACTTTCACTTACATGATTATCATCGTGGCACCGGAAACATCCATTATATGTTGTATGACCAATGTGATCAGGATATGCATCCCAATTTACACCCATTTCCGGGAAAATATTCAAATTGAATTGTGTTTTGATCGCTGTAATAGCTTTTTCAATATCATTTTTCCTGTTTTTATAAAGATCAGGATATTCTTCAGAATAAAAAGTGTTTATATAATTCTCGATCGCAAGCATTGCAGTATCAGTATTGGTATATTCCTCAACAAATAAATCCATAGTTAGCTTTTTGATATAAGGAAGATCTTTGGCAATATCACCAGCGGTAATAGCATGATCTATAAACTCTGCAGGTGTATAATAGTGATGCGATGGTCTGTTATGACAATCCATACAATCCATTTTTCGAGATTCAGCTTCGGTAATTTGTTCTTTTTCCAAAGGTTCATACGAATCTTCATAAATAGTTTCTTCACCAGTTTTCAAATTGGTGTATTTTATCCAGGGTATTTTATTTCTTTTATCTTGTTGTATATATTCAATTTTAACCTCAGGATTTATGTGCCAGTGAATACCTTCCGACAAACCATATGCACTATGCGATGGACCAATCTTCATTTGTAAACTAATATTCCATTCAGTATTACCACTATCGGTTAAGAAATGTTTTTCGTTTCTCAACTGTCGTGAATAGAACTTCTCGGGCCAGTGACACTGTTCGCATGTTTCTTGCGCAGGTCGTAAATTTTCCAATGGTGTTTCAATGGGGCGGGAAAAATTATCTGTTATAACGGCATAAACCTGTCTTAATCCTGATAACTTAGATCTTAAATACCAGCTTGCACCCGAACCAACATGACATTCAACACAAGCTATTTTTGCATGAGGCGAATTCTGATAAGCTACATACTCCGGTTCCATTACTTCATGGCATAATGTGCCACAAAACTTAACCGACTCAGTATAATGAAAAGCTTCATAACTTCCTAATCCGGTAAGAAAAAGGAAAAATATTGTTCCTATTCCAAAAATAGTAAATGCATTTCTGTATTTTGCTTTATTAAAATCTAATATAGGCCAGTTTTTTTCTAAATACTCTTTTTTTGCTTTACTGCCTCTCTTGCGATCTATGATCATTCCTATTGGAATAAGAATGAGTCCAAAAACAAAAAATGCAGGCATGATGATGTACGTAAATAAACCTAAATATGAATTGCTTTCTTCGAAAAAGAATCCCACAACAAAAAGGTATGCTATCATAAAAAAACTGACTGCCGCTATTGCCGAGCCTATAAACGATATTAAATTGAAATATGAGCGGGGTAATTTGACATTTTTTAGTGGCTGAAATTTCATAATAATAGGATTTTAATGAGTTGTGAAAGTATTAACATTTCTTCTTAAAATCAATTAATTCGCGTTGTTCTTTATTGAAATTAACATTGAGTTATATCAATTAGCTTTTACTTTTTATCTTAAAGTAAGTTTCGAAATTTTAAAACTAATTAATTGACGGTAGTCGTAACTAATAACCCAGACAATCATTATTTATAGCTTAAACACTCTATATTTTACATATCTCTTTGAATTTTAAATTAGTATCCTTAATTTTAACTGATTATAACATTCTAATGCAGTTACCTAAGTTAAAAAGATCAATTAAGATGAGGATTTTATTTGAATCATTAAAAGATTTATTCAATTCAGAAAATGAATTTTTTAACTATGCAAGATCAGGAAAAAGAATTACACACATTGCATTAGCTATTCCTTTAGTTATCATATTCATTTTCGGATCTATGATTATTTCAGGTATTCCGGGACAATTACTGGTTGATTACTTTGATTTAGGTAAACCAGTCATTGAGTTTTATAATCTCTTTGTTTCTTTCGGAATATTAATAATCGTGGTGTGGTTATGGGTTCGGTTTTTTGAAAAACGTTCAATAAAAACACTGGGTTTTACAGGGAATAATGCATTTAAAAAATACCTTAAAGGATTTATAAGTGCCATTATCATGTTATCCATTGTATTACTTTTAATGGCAGCATTTGGTAAGGTAGGATTTCAGGAAAATCCAAAACCACTCAATTTAAATTTGTGGGGGATTTTTCTGTTAATGCTTATTGGATATATTGTACAGGGAGCTGCCGAAGAAATTCTTGTTCGGGGATGGCAGTTCCAGGTAATTGGAGCCAGATATAAACCATGGCTTGGTTTAGTAATTTCATCTGTAATTTTTGCTTTATTACATGGTACAAATAGTGGAGTATCCGCACTTGCAATTATTAATTTATTATTGTTTGCCATCTTATTAATAATATTTATTTTATACGAAAAAAGTATTTGGGCTGCTTGTGGATGGCACACAGCATGGAACTGGTCAATGGAAAATGTTTTTGGGCTAAAGGTAAGTGGCAGCGAAGGATTAGGATCTATGTTGAACCTAACTGCAGAAGGTCCAAACTATATTACAGGAGGTGATTTTGGCCCCGAAGGAAGTATATTAACCAGCTTTGTTTTATTCGGTGGAATGATTGTTTTATTATCTTTGAACGCAAAAAAACTAAAAATTAATAAATAGATTTCAACATGGCAATAGATATATTAAAAACGCTTGATATTATAGAGGCTCTGGAAAATTTTATCGATAAAATAAGGCCTCCTGAAGAAATGCGTGATCAATATGACATAAGCTACAAGATAGATGACCAGAGTGTAATCGTGTATGAGATAAGACCTCACTGGCAAAAAAAGAATGAAACAATTGAATCTCCAATAGCTAAGACTACATTTATAAAAGCAAAGAATCACTGGAAGATATTGTGGTTTCGGGCCGACTTAAAATGGCATGCTTATAAACCAAATGAAACGGTTAATTCATTAAAACATTTCCTTGAAATTATTAAAGAAGATAAGCATGGATGTTTTTGGGGCTAACTTCAAAAAGGTTAAAGTATTAAATAATACCAATTTATCAAAAAAACACAAGCGAGACGATTGCACTATGAGCTCTCCCAGAGCAGTCATTGCGAAAGCAGTGAAGCAATCTGCTCATATAGTTCAACTCGTTATAGATTGCTTCGCTCTGCTCGTAATGACCAGTAATTGTTTGGTTTTTCTGTTTTTTTCAAAGCAATAGTAGCTAGATACTACAAAACAGAAAACCTGTTTTATTTTTTATTAAAATGATAAAACCTTATTGCACTCAACAGTCCATTGAGTAAATTCCTTCATATTGCTTAACTGAACTCCTTCGATAAACTCAAGTTTTGCAATTCCACGAGCTTCGGAACAACCGCCACAGCTTTTTACTTCGCCACCACGTTTGATAACCGATTTTAACATTCGTTCGATATTATAAAAACCATCGGGAGTATTTTGATTAGGTAGCCCGCAAAATACAGCATCGGCCAATAAGAAAATTTTTACTTCTACATCGTTTCCATGATCCTTTTGGAGTGTCATGGCCATTCGCAAAGCGTTATATGCTTTTTCGGTTCCGTACGGAGCATCGTTGATAATAATTAAGATTTTTTGCATTTTATTTTCGAATTTATTTATACATATTATATAGCTTCTTCAACTATTTTTATTTCTTCTTCGGTTAAATCGTAAAGTTTATAAACCATTTGGTCTATTTCTTTATCGGTTTTATCTATTTCTGTTTTTATTTTATGTATTTCTTCTTTTTTAGATTCAAAAACTTCCATCCATTCCATTTCATCAGCTTTTGATAGCTTTTTACCGTTACCAATATTTATGGCTTTATAAATCTCTTTTATAAACTCGCTAAAATCTAATCCATACCAATTTTGAAGTTTATTGCTTAATCTTTCAAACAGAAATTGTGATTGAATATATTTAATAAATTTATTACTCAAATCATTTAGGTTAGAATTATAAGTTATCATCATATCTACTAAATCATCCAATTTTGATTCTGATAACGGAGGGATTGGAATTTGTCCGAAATATTTCCAAATCAATTGGCTACCATTTTGAATCTGTGTACAATATTTAGAAATTAACCACCAACCTGTTTTTGAATTTAAAATACCTAAAAGTGATTTATTATTAGTTGGAATAATCCACATTGAATCATTACAATATAAACCTTGATCATCATAAATAAAACAAGGCTTTACTTGAAATTTCTGATACATTATTTTCGGTTCAGAAAATTTATTATAATAATCGCAAGCACGCAGTTCCCACCAATAATCTCCTTTATCTGTGCGTTTTTTACCTTTTTCTTCAAAAGGTTTTAGCCAATTTGAAATTGATGGATAAGTTTTTTCTAGCCATTCCTGAGCTTCTATTCCTGATGGTATATTTTCATTAGTAAATCCCTTTTCAAAAATTAATAAATAACTGGTCGGAAAAATTGTACCATATCTGTTTAAGTCCCTACCTTGAAGAAATGGTTTTATCCTATCAATTGCTTCAGGATGAGCATTAATAATTTCATTTTTTGTTGTTTCATCAATCAAAAAAGCTTCTGTCAAACCAGTGAGTACACCGCGATAAGATTGTCCCCCAATAATGTCGGAAAGCGTTTGAAAATTGTTTTTTAAACGTTCTAATATTTTTTGAGCTTTCCCCGAAGAAATTACCCACGTTTCACCACTAAACGATTTTGTTTCGAATTTTTCTGCTGTTTCAATTACATTAAATTTAAAATCTATTTCATTGGATTCTCTTAATACAGAAATCGATATTTCTTTTTGAGGATTTGATTTTTGTGAAACAAAAATACATGGATAAGTTGTAGCTCCATCAAAAATTTGAATATCTCCAAAATCAATTAATTCAATCATATTATATTTTAGGAAAAATTCTCTTAAGGGTTTGCCATATCCTGCCTGCAACCATTTATTTGGCATTATGTATGAAATCAACCCATTTTCCTTTAAAATATCAGTCCCTTTCTCTACGAAAACGCAATATATATCACCTTGGCTATGATAGGTTTTATAGTTAGCGTTCTTTAGTGCTATTGATGTTTCTTTTATTTTTTCTAAATGGACATACGGCGGATTCCCAATCA
>DMBU01000184.1 GCA_003446015.1 Bacteroidales bacterium
AAAAGTCCCGAGCTAAGTTTAATCAGAGATTATGCTTGACATAAAGAGAAAACTTTTTGGTTCGACTTAAGCGGGTCTGTCCTGCTTGCAGCAGGCAAGCTGCCTTTCGGTGGAAGATTAAGCCGAGTGGGCTGGTTATTTTCTTTTCTTTATTCACAAAAACATTATAACATAAAAATAAACATGAGGTTTGAATTTTATAATTTTTCAAAATATTTTTATAAAACTACTATCTTTACAAAACGTCTTTACTTATATTTACCTGTTAATTTCAAAAATTGTAAAGGGTCAAATCAGTCATCAAAATAATTAAAATCAAAAAACTTTTACAATGGAATATAAACCTTGGAAAGCAATATACACACAAAGCGAGCTCGATGAATTAATAGTCGATGGAATAATCGAGGATGATGTAAATTTGAGAGGTGCATATAAAATTAATTTGCAAGGTGTTGATTGTATAAATGGGAATTTATCCATAAGTGATTCATTAATTGATGAAATATCCAATCTAAAAGAAATAAAAGGTCATCTTAAGATTTCTCAGATTAAAGTGCCTTCTCTATTAACTTCTTTAGGAAGTATTGAAAAAGTAGGGGGTGATGTTATACTAACATACTCAAATATATCTAATCTTGGAAATTTAAAAGAGGTTAATGGAAATCTCAGTTTGAGAAATCTGAATATTAAAACCCTTGGGAATTTAAGTTTTGTTAGAGGTAATTTACTTTTACCAAGGAATCTTAAGGATAAAGTAGATTTATCTAAAATAGTTGTTGGGAAGGATATTAAGTATTTTAAAGATAGTGATGATAAACCAAGATTGGTATCTAGCAGTGAACTAGGATACATGAATTCAGACATTATTGTTCCTATTTGGAGTGGTACGAAAACATATGAGAGTGAGAATTGGAAAAATGAAAACGAAGAAATAAAAAAATTTTATAAATATTTTAGACAAAAGTTCCTCAATAATGAGTATCTAGATGTAGAAGGAAACTACTCATACGTTTGGTCTTTATTTGATGAGTTTGTACTTCAGTTTAGAACACAAAAAAATTTGGGAAAACTTAGAGAACAATTAGAACTTATTGGAAGATATTATCCAGTTTGTGAAGATGATTCATCCTATAAATATATCGAGTCTTTTGTGGAATTATTAAAAACCAAATATTTTGAAGATAAAAATTTAGATTACTTTATTACTGAAAGTAAAAACTTATTTTTAGAACATAATTTTAGAATAGAGGGAGTCTTGATTGAAATTTTAACTAAAGAGTATGAGGAAGATAAAGATATCGAAAAATTCAAAAAAAAATTAGTTTACATAAATGAATTTTATCCAAATTTAAGAAAAGAAAAACCTTATTTTGGTATTGTGGTTCATTTATTAGAGGGGGTTAAAGACTATAATTATTCATGGATGTATGCGAGAGAATTATATTATTGGGATTTTACAAGAATGATATTTTACCAATACAAACTGAAAAGAAATATTTTTGATGGTTCTTTATTATCCATCATGGGTTACGGACTTTCAACACTTGGAAGAGAGTTCTCTGTGAAATTGGAACCGTATGTGAATATCGAAATTAAGGAAATCGAATTAAAATATGGTAAAAATTTGGTTGATATTTTAATTAAGGATAAAGCGAAAAAGAAGTTCCCGAAGCAGTATAGTGAATTTTGTGGATGGAATTTCGAAAATCATTTTAAATTTTACCCAAAAAAACATTACAAACAGTTTTATAGTAATGAAATGGACTTTGAGGAAACATTAAAAAAAACAAACTCTAATGAATACATACTCCCACAAAAAGAATGGAGTCTTGTTTTAGAAGTAATGAAACACTTGATTATTATGATTAATCAGAATGCCGAATCTAAGTTTCGTAAAGATAATGGTTTGACACAAGTAGGCGAAGAATGGGTTAATGAAACAATCCTTTATTATCTTATTAAGGAAAATTATACTGAATATATTGTAGAACAACACGCTAAACCAAAATGGATTGGGAAGCAACATCTAGATATATTCATCCCAGAATTAAATATTGGTATCGAATATCAGGGTTCCCAACACTATGAACCAGTAGCTTTTTTTGGTGGAGAAGAAGGTCTGGAAAATGCAAAAGAGAGAGATAAAAGGAAACAGGAAATATGTATAAGAAACGGATGTAAATTAATACTTGTCGATGAAAGTTATGATTTTGAGGATGTGAAAAGGAAAGTTGATGAAATAATAGAAATGAAATTTGTATAATTTAATTTTAATCAAGATCAACTTCATAGTTACAAGAAACCCATTGGTTGATTACATGATTACCGTAATCAAGTAATCACTATTATTCCCTAGCTTGATACAAACACATCATTATTTCAAAGAACGCTTTATTTATTTCCTTTTAAAAACATACAAAACCTTCGTTAAGCGCATAGCTCAATCACCATCGGGTATAGTTCAACACCGACTCCTCGCTGGGTCTTGCAGACCGCTCAGAGTCCTATTTATTGTGTGCAGTTATTATTCTACATCATCATCTTCTTCATTTTCCAGTGACACATTAAGTGGTTTATTCATAATTAGCACCCATCCTTCTCGATTGCCTTTAATTTTTATTCCCCTTGCTTTAATTTCAATTAATAATCTTCTACATTCTTCATTTGTAGTTCCAGTGACCCGACTCAGTGTTTCGATTGATCTAATTTTAAAATCACCACCTAAAAGTTTTTGTAATAGTTCTTTTCGTGGATTATCGTACTTATCAATCATTCTTTTTTCTTTCCATTCTTCAAACTTTCTAGGTCCATAATATGAACTTAAAATTGAACCAACAACTCCTAATACACCACCAATGAGTCCTCCAATTAATGCACTTAGTAATTCCATAATATTTTATTTTATTCTGACTAACGTCAAATTTTGGTATTAATAATCAATTAGTTACAAATTCAAAGTTTTCTTTTGATAATTCAAATTTAGTAATTTGTTTTTGAATTCGCTTTAC
>DMBU01000019.1 GCA_003446015.1 Bacteroidales bacterium
GTACCTGTCCCAATGTTGTCAGGTTAAGACACACTTGTCCCCTACTCCTACCCTATAATGCTCTGCGTTGGGTTCTGAAATGTTTACTGGTACTAATGCCTTTATCACGTTTAAAGACCCTTCCCTTTTTTATTGGAACCACATTTCTCTTTATTTCCTCAATGAATTTAGCATACAACAGTTCTTTTTTATCTTCTTCATTCTCTAGAAGCATCTCAATTATTGAATTTTTTAGTTTTCCAACTAAGATGTTTTTATTAATCTTGTACTCGTACTTCAAGCTTTTTTTGATATTTTCTTCTCTAAGCTCATCTTCTGCTTCTTGCTCAAATATGGATGCAATATTACTTAAGAATAAAGTGGCATAGAAATCTTGTTCGATAATTAAAGGCTTTATCCCAGAATAGTTTTCTATTTGAAACTTGTTTTTTAATTCATCGAATTTGGTTTCAATTCCCCACCTCTTAGAGTACAATTCTTTGCTTTCTTCATACTTTAATTCTTCTTTAGATAAATTTGTTATCAAAGTTTCTATTTCTCCATTATCTAACATAATCTTCAACACACGGAAATTTACAACAGTCCCTGCAGGTATTAATCTGCCACGTTTCTTATATCCTTTCGCTCTTTCCTTTGTAACCATTATCTCTACATTCTCGTCCTGCGTTTTAATGTCAGTTTCTTCTCTATAAAATGAGGTTGATACTCGCATTAGATACTTGAATTTCCTCTTATTAAGATACATGATAAAGTCTAAGGAAGGATATCCACGATCAAACAAAATTAAATCTTTGGTATCTCCATAGCTTAAATTCTTTAATCTATCCAAATTTTTCTTTGCAAGTTCTCTTTCACTGTCATCATATCTTCCAAGAAGCGAGCTTATCACAATCTTATTCTCAACATCAAATATTGTTGACGATAGTGCTCTTGCAGCTTTCTTCTCTGAATTACTATTAGTAGCACATCCATAATGCTTGATTAATTCTTCGGTATTAGGAATTTCCATGCAAGAACCATCAATAGCCAAAAGTCTATAACCCTTAAACTTCTTAAAACCGTTATCTTCATAAAACTTTTGAATAAAACCATCATTTAGCATAATGAATGCTTTAGGAGACAGTTTTTGTCTGGATTCAGAAAATGATTGCTTCGTATAGGTTGAATTGTAATTTTTTTCCTTACCAAATTCTCGCATAAAATCATCGAGCTCTAGCTGTGTGGACTTTTTTATCATGTTGAGAATTATGCATATTAAAGTCACAAACCCTACTTTTCTATTTCGAATAAAATCTCTATCATTTAACCTCGAGTGTTTTTTTAAATCCTCACTAAATATGATATTTCTAATATATCCCATAATGATTCCGGTTTTTTTTCACCGAATTCGCCTCATTTCTATTATATTTAAGATATATTATATCACATTATGTTAACCTGACAACATTGTACCTGTCCCCTTGTCCCTTGAGTATGTACCTCAAGACATTAAACACAATCAATTTGTTTTTTCATTAGTATCAATCCATTTTCAAATGCTATATTTTGAATAAAATCAAGTTTTGCATATAAAGAAAAAGGCTGCCAACTGTCTTCATCAGGAAAAGCCAAGACTTCTATAGATTTATAGCCTGCTGCCTTGGCTTCAGCCTCCAATTCAAAAATCAATCTTTTTGCTAACCCATAACCACTAAACTCTGAGCAGACTGAAAGACAGGTAATCATTAATCCATTTTCATTTATTTCAGAGACTGGGAATCCCAATATAGAAGAATTATTTAATGTAAATGCTTCTATAAAGCCAGCTGACCTATTTTTATAGTAAGCAATTACCCCAAGCATTTCATCTGCTTTTAGTTTCTTATTAACGAAATTCTCCTTCTTTTTTTCAAATTCGCTCCAATCATCTAAAAGGTATGCCTCTTCATGTAAATAAGGGTGGTATTTAGTACAAATCTTACAAGCATCATTTATGTTATTTTGGTTATACAAACTGAATTTAAATTCCTTTTCATCACATTCTATTCTATTGTGGGGAGGAAAAGTCCCATAGTTATATGAATAATCATTTTTATCTAACACAATACTATACCTCAACAATGTTTCCTCCAAGTGTTTTTTTGAAGGAGGAAAACCTTTTATTTCTTCTCCATTTATGAATAACTTTGCGTACAATAATGGTTTTACACCATTCCCCTGATATGTATCGACTAACTCCTGTTCTTCCGGAAACCATTTGTAACCCGGTACTATTTCATTTTCTGCTAAATTAATTACTTCAAACAGAAATTCATCCCATTTACTAAATAAGTTACTAAGACGTTCCAAGGCTGCAAAAGATTCTGGACAGATTGGACTATAGAAGTATCTCGCAATAACCCTATTAGACATTTTACACTCCTTTATAAATATATTTTAATATAATCTTTTTATTTTCTAAAGACAAAATCTTAATAAAATCCACTATATTCTTTACATTGTTTTTCATATACTCACCCAATTCAGTTTTGCATTTATTATATCATTCTTGGAATTATATTACAATTACTCATATGGCTTCTATGTTTTTCTAATTCTTTGTTATAAATCTCTATTGTACTGCTTTACAAAAGTGCAAAAATCAAATTTGTTATTATTATATCTAATATTGACAATAATTTGTGGGTTTGCTATCTTTACCCTATATAACCCAAAATTAACATTCAAATATGGAGGTAATGAAATGAAAAAAGAATTTCATAAAAAGATAACTCTATTAATTAGTCTTATGTTGTTATTTACATTTAGCACTGTTCAACTGGTAGGAGCTCAGAATATCGATATTTATAACACCATAGACGTTCAAAAATTTACTTCAGAAAGCTTGGAAGGCACAAAACCAGATATTAATGCTGCTAATTTCAAAAGTATTGATGTAATCAATGGCACAGTAAAATTTGACTTTATCATTTCAAGCGGGACAAAATATGATATTTTACGCTCGGACAATGGTGGTCAATACACTAAGTTGACCGATTTTCCGTTAAATAATTTAGATTTCGAAGATAAATACGTCCTTAGTGGACACACCTACTACTACATTGTGGTCGCTTATGATACAACAGGCGCTGTACTTAGCAATATTGGCCCTTTTAAGGCAGCAATCCCGGAAAGTACATCTGCATCTTCAAAGACTATCGTTTTACAACTTGATAACCAAAATGCATCCATTAACGGTATAAAACATACATTGGATGTTAAACCATTTATAAAAGATGGTAGAACTATGGTGCCGCTTAGATTTATCAGCGAAGCGCTAGGCGCTCAGGTTGCATGGTCACAGAATGAACAAAAAATTACTATTACCTATAACGGAACTAATATAATACTTTGGATTGGAAAACCTGAAGCCAAAGTAAACAATAACACCGTTTTCATGGATGTGCCTGCTATGGTAAGCAACTCAAGGACACTGATTCCTATTCGATTTGTAAGCGAGAAACTAAATCTTAAAGTAGATTTTAATAATGACACAAAGAAAATTAAACTATCATACAATCAATCTTCAGACCAATAAACAG
>DMBU01000174.1 GCA_003446015.1 Bacteroidales bacterium
TTGAGGAGGCAATCAATAAAAGTCGTTTTAAATCTGTCCCCAAGATGACCGCAAGGCCTGCATTATCCGAAAATGCTTTAATCTGAATCCCAGCCTTTGTCCCAAATATCAAAACAGTTGAAACAAAAAAAATCAATCCAAAAATAATTGTAATCGCTTGTGAAATAGCAATATATCCATTGAGTATCTTAAATCTCTGATTAATAGTAAAAAGGTTTAATTGTAAAGAACTATTCCCCCAGACAATTGACAATAAACCCTCAATAATTGCATACACCCCTAATGAGTAAACAAGCATCATTAAAGAATTCGTAATCCTACGTTGAACTATATAAATTAGTAAATATTCAAGTGACAGATAAATTATAAGACATATAGCTATCGATAAAACTCCAGAAAAAACCCAGTGTATGTTTAATTGGTTAAAAAATAAATAAAAAATATAGGAGCTTAACGAAATTAAACCTGCAATAGCAATATTAAAATATTTACGAATTGCATATAAAATTTGAAAAGACTGTCCTATAATGAAATATAGAATAGCTAAATGCAATATGTTTATAGTTGCTTGTATAAACATCAACTAAAAAATTTTAGATGATAAATTAAAAATAGTCTTTCCTATGAAAATCAACAGATGACATATCATCCATGTGATATCCCTTTGCTAATTCTTTAGAACCAACATATTTTAGTTGATTAAACTCTGCATTTATTTCAATAAGCATATTAGAAATCAAATTACTATCAATTGGGAGATTAATTCCTAATTTATCCATTACTCTCTGAGGATTCGAAACGAATTCATTTAAAGCTTCCTCAGACTTTAGTAAAAAAGTTATAAGCTTTGACTTTGTTTCTTTCATGATTTTAATTTTTAATTAGACTTGTAAATTTTAATGTTTTGTATAAATATTGACCTTTTTGTTTTGCAAGATTATTAATCTCAATATACTCCTTTGATTCTTCCATCAAATCTTGATTAAGTCTTATTTCTTGTAATAAATCTTCAAAAATTTTAATTGCAGATTGATTTAATTCATCAGAAAAAAATGATGAAGCCTCCAATGAAAGTTCTTTTTTGTTTTTTAATTCACGGAATAAGAAGTATGATGGAATAAAATTGGAAAGACAAAGTTGTATCAATTTATAAAAATTATTAACCGATTTATCCTTAAAATAGTAATCTGTCACGTTCTTTTCTACAATCAGTAAACCAGAATTTTCAATTATCTTTCGATATTCCATGCCATTTCTTAATTCAAGCTTTCGTAGTAATGCTGGTAAATCAAAGATTTTATATTTTTTTATGAATTCAATATTTTTTTCTAACTCACTTAAGTTAATAAACGGATCATAAAGAATAAAACCAGCATTAATGCTAAGTTCTAATGATTCAAGTATTTTTATTGCTCTTTCGTTATCTGTAACAGTTGCTCTTTTGTTAAAGCGATTAAGAATATTGTTATCTCCATTTTCAATTCCTAGAAATACAGCCTTTAATCCAGAATTTTTTAGCAAACTAAAAATTTCATAATCCACATCATCTACACGACATTCAATTGAGTAATCAATATTCAGATTCTTTTCTATTAGTCGTTTGGCAAAGTCAATCACTCTTTCTACCCCTTTGGTTCCTGGACCAAAAAAATTATCATCGATGAATGTAAATGAGTTATATGCATATTTTATTTGTAAAAATTCTATCTCATTAATTATATTTTCGACTGATCGACCTCGCCATCTGCTACCTCTGGGAACATCATAAAAAGCAGTTACAGTACAAAAAGAGCAATTGTTCCAGCATCCACGACTCGCTGATATCGAAATGGTTTTATTTACTTTAAAAGCTTCAAAAAACTTGTCTCGTGCAGGAAGAGGAAGTTCATCAAGATTGGTGATCAGCGGATTTATTGGATTTTGAATTATCTTATTGTCCCTCTTAAAAATGAGATTATTAATTGTTTCCCAACAATTATCTTTTTTTAAACTTTCTATTAATTGTGAAAAGGGTATTTCGCCTTCATAGGTCACAATACTGTCAATATCACCACCATAGTTTCCCAATATCTCTTTTGCTGAAAAGGTAGGGAAATGGCCTCCCAACGTAATATGACCAACAAATCCTTTCTCTCTTAATTTCTTTGCGATGATAATAGTATTCTCAAATGCAACTTGAAAAACACTAAACCCAACAATTAGAGGATTAATGTTCAATACTTCTGTAACGACCTCTTCGATAGTTTTCTTTTCAACAATAGCATCAATAATTTTAATTGAATGTCCTTGCTCTCTGGCATATGAAGCAATATATCCCAAACCCAAACTTTCGGCATAATCGTACCACGTTTCAATAATTGGTTCTGGTGGCCTTACTAATATGGCATCAAATTTCTCTTTCAATACTCTTTTTGTTTAATTTCAACTAAATCCCCATTCTCTTCAAGTGTATACACTATTGGTTTAAAACCTATAGCTATTTCTTCTGGATATATACCAAAAACCACAAAGCCAATTGTATCGCCAACCTTTCCAAGTTTTGCTGCCCCTCCATTTAAACCAATTTCTCTTTTACCATATTCTCCTGGAATTAGGTAGGTTTCAAATCTATTGCCATTATCTATGTTGACCACAAGAACTTTTTCATAAGGATAAACCTTTAACAAATCCATTATCTCTTTATCGATTGTTAAACTTCCGTGATAACTCTCTGAAGCTTGAGTTACTTTTGCTCTATTGAGTTTAGCTTTGCACAATATGATGTTGTTGCCCATTTATTAGGAATTGATTGTTATTACTTAATTCTGTAGGTATTTGAATGCTTTTACTAACTGCCTTTTTGCCAAAAAGTAAACCTTCGAAAACAAAAATGACATTAAATGAATGTGTTAGTATTATAGGTAAAGAATAGGTTTTAACCAAATATTCTGAATTATAAATATTTAATTCCTCATTTTTTGAACCATGATTTTCAATAATTATCGTTTTCTTATAAAAAATAGAATTGACTTTATACTTTAACTCAATATTCATTCCATTTTGTCTTGCTTCTATATCAATTTTAAATGGATTTGTTTCAAAGCACGATCTTTGGGATTTATTGATATTAAAGAAGAAAAGCAATATATTAAATAATAATGTGAATAATCCAAGCATATTGAAACCATCACGAATATATTGTTTAACCTTATCAGATTCCCAAACTGGTAAGATGTAAACTATTATTAAGAAAATTAAAATTATTAATAAGAAGTATAAGGACCAATTGATTACCTTGAATTTTAATGTTATGGAATTATATAGGTCATCTTCACTAATATATTTCTTCATTGTGATTATAATTTTTAGCTAAATAATTTATTAGAATTAATAATCGTGTGCGTGCTTTTAAACTTAATAAATACGAATGTTCTCCTAGTATATCTACAGAATCTATATTGCTTAGAATTTCTCGTTTTTTTGTTCTATTGAGCGCTGTTTGAATTGAAATAAAATAGTTATCTATAGTTTTATTGTATAAGGCGTATTTTATAGTTAGACTTTGAGATTCAAGTGGATATCTAAAATAAGATATAAGATTATATAAAATTTCTTTGGTAGCCTTTGGTAAAGAATTATTCAAACAATAAAATGTTTCAACTA
>DMBU01000059.1:0-21591 GCA_003446015.1 Bacteroidales bacterium
CCATTTTTCAGTACATTACCTGTTTAATTCTTTTTATATATGGAATCTACCTTTTAAGGATAACTAAAAAATTAGCTACTAAATATTATTGGAAAAATCATTAATCATCTTTTAAACAAATTAAAATCATTCAATTTTTCTAAAAACAGCTGTTAATTTTTTGTTATTTTTAAGATTAAGCATACATTTTTTTTCCAAGCTTTCGCCTCTCCATTTTACAAATTCATATCCTTCATTTGGTATTGCTTCCATCCGAATTGGTATTTCAGCAAAAATATAACCATCAAAACGTCCTTCCTTTAGGGTATAATTCATTAAAGATATTTTACCAGCATTATGATCACTAACACGAAGGTTGAGATTAATTGTGTCTTTTAAATTGAAATACTCGATTATATTTTTTCTTACGGCACTTGGCCTATCTTTAACAAAATTTCTGACAAATTCAATGTTTGCCTCCCATTCTTCATAAGTCGATGAAGTCTCTAAATAAGGAACTGTATTTTGGTGTATTCCTCCCCATCTCATAAGATTCCTTTTGATTTCGGGTTCTATATTTTCTTTAAGGCTATCTAGCACAAATAGCACATGATTCGGTTCGAAAACTGTATTTAGGTATATTGCCATTCTTTGAATAAACTCAATTTTAAATTCTTCACTTTCAAATAGCTTCCTTATTATGAAATTTGACCAGGGTGCGGTAGAATAATACTCTGAGTTTTCAGCAAGCATATTTTCTATCGTATTGAATTTAAAATATTCATTACATTTTTTAAAAGACATTTCAGTATCATATAAAATCCATCGCCAATTACCAGATTTGTCTCTGCTTTTCCAAAACTTCATATTGCTATTTGGCCAGTCTCTATTGTCTATATAAACCTGGGTTGACATGTAATTAATAATTTCGTTAATATCAATCCATTCTTTAAGTGTGTCATAATTTTCTTTTATCGAAAGCTTGTGGGTTTCAATGTATTTTATCATTTTATTGTACTCATCCATGTTACCATATGATGCCTCCATTTTTCCTGCTAACCTTCCATCAGCTTCAATAATATCAAAATTAGTAGAGTCGAAATGATATTTAGCCCTAATATAATGCTCATTAATCTTTTCACGAATATTGTGAATACCCCAGTATTTACCATTTAGAAATACAATAGCTGGCTGATATAATTGAGCGTCTATATCAATATTCCCAATAACCAAAGTATGAACAAGTCCATCTAAGAACATAGTTATCCCCCAATCATTCCCTGCATTTCTTAATATGAAAGTTTTAATTGTATCTGGTGATTTATCACCATAAAGTTTGTATGGAATTATAGAAGTGCAATATTTTTCCTTTGCAAAAATTGCCAGGGATTTTTGGGCATTATTCCGGGTTGATCGTCCATGAATTTTTACTCCTGCATTAATGTTAAACCCTGATTTACCATTAATATCAAAGTATTCAATATTTATTGGTCTTTCCCAGGATTGAGAATAATTTGCTGATTCTGGAATGTTCTTTCTGTAATTTGTTCCATCAACATAAATACCATAGTTTTTGTCCCATAGGAACAGAGGATCAGTTACAATTGAAAATACAGGCAAGCTACATAACTCTTTTATAAAGTAGGTTTTGGTAATAATTTTACTTGGTAATTTACTTTCATGATAAGTTCTTGCTCTTATAACTGAAGTATTTATAATCTCAATTGGATGTGAATATTGAAGGGAAGCTTGAGTTGGAATAGTTCCATCGAGAGTGTAATATATTTTTTCCTTATTTGAAAAAACAGAAAGTTCAAGACTTATAGCATTTTGATAAAATCCTGCCTTTTTAGAAAAAATGGGTTCATTAGAAAAATCTAATGATTCATATCCATATAAAGGATTTTCTTTCATTGGTGTAGCTTCATTAAAATAAACTAACTGATCCATTAAGCCAGCAACACGCCCATAAGATATATCTGTTGCTTGAGGTGGATAAGAAATGGAGTCTATTAAAACTGTATCATTATTATATAGATAAATGGATTCTCCATCAACACTTAATTTAAAATTTGTATGAATAGAACTATTCAGATCATCGATCCAAAATAATTTTAATTCTTTTGCTGCAAGAGAGATGTAGAATGGAATTTTCCATTTTTTTGGTTTATTTTTATTATCTGTAAGATACCACCCTCCTATTGAAATTTCATTATCGCTATAATTATAAAGTTCAATCCAGTCGAGAAAGTTCTTATTATGTTCATCAAGATAAGTGATTGAATTTGATGCCATAATTTCATTAATCACAATTTGTGCATTACTTTTATTACAAACAAAATCAATAAGGATAATTAATACAATTGTGAATAGGATCCTCTTCATTTTTTGATATATATAATCTTTGGTAATGTCCCTAACGTTTCTAAAAGACGTTTTTTGATCTTACGCAGAATACATTACTTATTATTTTACCTAATTACTGAATCTAACTGTTTTGCTATATCTTCTCTTCTTTGAACTAGCCAATTAAAAGTATTTTGCATATCTGATTCAAGGCCGTTCAAATTTGTTTTACCATATTTGTCAACTTTGCAAACTTTCAATATGTCCTTTTTGCAATAGAAGGGATAGAGTTCCTGATAGCATAATTCATAAACTTCTTTTAATTCAGATATAGTAATCTCTTCGATTAAATGAGCAAGCACTTGAAGGTACTTTTTATAAGTGTATTCATCAGAGATTAATTTATAATCAAGAGCATCTTCAGATGAAAAAGCTAATTTGTCCCCAAAATTTAACATCCTGATTACGTAGCCTTCATGTGGATTTTCACAGAAAATATCGTCATAATCCCAAGGTATAATTCCAAATTTTATATGTTCTCCACTATTTTGATTATAAAAGAAAACTTCATCAGTATAGTCTCTATTACCAATTAAAAAATTAAAGGCCATCCATGCAAAATATTGCTCTATATCTAGTACTTCAGATAATTCTTTGTAAAGTATTTGACCTTCTTTTTTTTGTATTAGCTCATTATAAAGAACAGAAAAAGCTGTTTCGTATTTTAATTTAAGTGATGAATCCTTTCCCTGATAATATGTTTTCTTAATCTTATTTTCATAGTTACGTCTAAGCATAAAATCTGCATTTTCTTTTTTAAAGGCATAGTCTTTTGGCTTTTGCAGCATTAAATATATACCCTGAGTCTTACCATTAATTATAACTTCTGCGTACGTATAAAATAAATTGAATAAATTAAGATGGCTCATTAAATCAAAAGCAATATAGTTTCTAAAATAGTTGTGATCCATCGAAAGACTTATCAGATTGAATTTATTGAATTTATAAAATGTTCCGTTTTTATTAATTGATATTTTATCATCTAACTCAATACTAAAACTTTTTCTAGTAAAGTTCATTGAGCTTCGTCCTCTTAATTCTATCTCTTTTAAATTTAAAGTATCATCATTGTGCATTAATAAACAATTGGATAAATAGTTTTTTTCAATATTTCCAATCCTTGATAATTTTTTGAAATCTTTTTTAGACATTGTAATCTGAAATACATGTTCAATCTTTTTATTTGTTGAAATAAAATTTAATTGCTGATTAACTAAAAAAGAGTTTGAAGTAGTTTCATTTGTTAAAGAATTTATAATTTCAGATTGCGACTTTAATGAAATGAAGGGAAAAACTACTAAAGCAACTAAAATTATCAGTTTTGATTTCATACCATTTAGTAAATTTTTTTGTTTTATGCAATAAGAAACAATGCTGATATCATGCCAAAGGTTTTAACTTTCAGTAAATGAGCCTTTAATGTATTGAAAATTGATTTAGTCAGGAAAAAATTTGTATGTAATCGAACACAACCTGTTCATTAACGAACAATGGTTTAGAGTGTACTAATGTTTACTATCTATTTTTCTATGTAAAATGTTTTGAAGCCCTTAAAAAGTATTCCTTTACTATCTCTTGCAAAAACCTTTACTGAGTGATATCCGGTAGAAATGTTTTCTGGAAGTTTTGCTTTCCACAAGTGAGCCGTTTTAACTAAAGTAGTTTTCTGCATGTCTTTGTGAGCTTTATAAATTGATTCTACAAATGAATCTGTACCTATAAAATTGTGTAATTTGATTGCTATAGGATTATTATCTAAATACACCCAAACTGAATCTGTTTTCTTCCCAACAAACCAATTTACGCATATTTCATCTTTATTAATATATGTCCTGAATTGAAAATCATTAGGGTAATTAACAGGGTGAAAAACATAATTGTAATCATCCTTAGTAACATTTAATTGAAAAAAACCTTTTGGACTCCCATCGGGGCAGGTAGAAAATGGTATATTGTTTTCGTCCAAAAGTCCTGACCACCATGCTCCACATGCAGCTCCTGCTACCAATCCTTCAAAATTTGCATTATACTCCCAGCCATCATCAGCAGTATAATCGTAAGCCACTATATAGTGTAAATGTCCTGATACTGCCAATATCTTTTTGTGATTTTCCAGAGCTTTGAATAATGTTTGCATACTATTTTCTTTGACAAATATTTTATCAAAAGGTATATGAGAAAATAAAACTATAGTTTTATTTGAAGAAACCAACATTAAATCATTTATCAGCCATTTTTTTTGTTCTTCTGAAAGTCCACCTGAATATCTGCCCGGAGCATTAATTTCTTTCCACCATCCATCGTATAAAACATTATTTAAAATAATATAGTGAAAACTCCCAAAATCAAATGAATAATAATCAGGTCCATAAACCATTTTAAATGTTTCTGCTGCATGTTTATTATCTGCTGCCTTATAATTAATATCATGGTTACCAAAAACCCTATATCCAGGAACTCCCAGGGTTGCAGAAATTTGTTTCTCTTTTGGTAGTATTTCCGGATTATTGTGTGAAATATCACCTAATACAACATAAAAATCAACTTGTTTAGTGGCCATATAAGGAATAATTCCATCTTTATAAAAAACAAGTTTTTCATCATCCTTCATTTGTGGGTCACCTATCAACAAACATGAATGTTCTTCTTCACCCGGATTATTATAAACCGGGAAATATAGAAATTCTGGTATTTCAGTTATTGGCTCAGAACTCCTATATTTTAATTGTTCTTTAGTTTTTTTAGTCTTGAATAAAAAATAGAACTCTGGATTATTATATTTATCTAGTTTAAATTGATATGCTTCTGGTTTTGTTACAAAAATGAATTTTTCTTCTTTTAATTTTATTTTAAAATGGCCTTTCTCATCAGTAATTACGACATCTTTTTGGTTTGAAACCATTACACCTTTTATACCTTTTTCATCGGAATCCATGATAGAGTTTTTGTTATTATCAACAAAGACATATCCTTCAATATTTTGAGCAACTGCAATAACTCCTATATAATAAAACAAGAGTGTACAAAAAAGCGACTTTAATACATAGCGCATAGTAAGATATTTGAAAAGTTTTTTGTTTAAGTATATTATTCCCCGATATCCCTAATATACAAATAATGTATAATTAACAATCATTTTGATTGAAAAGTTTAGATTTGCCCTATTTCTAAATGATTAATGTAAGATATTTGCGACCTTAATTTTGTAACAATTTGTGGTGATTTAATTAAAAATAATAATCAAAGATTTAGGATTTTCAATGGCTCTTTTGTATTTGTTTTTGCAGATTCCAAAAATTATATTAATTTCAACTGATCTAAACTAAAATAATATTTTATGAGACTTATGGATTTCAAATTCTATATTGTAATTTTAATTTTAACAAGTATAATTTCCTGCTCTAAAGAAGAAAATATTCCAATTGAAACAAATCCTTATGTGCCTTTGGGTTTATATGATAGAGAAAATAACTATTTTGGCTGTATTGAGATTGAAAGTTTAGATGCTCAAATCGAAGTTTGGGATAATAGTACTCCTGATAGTGATAAAATAAACTTATATGCTAATGGTGACAAAGATATTTTGTTGGGACATTTTCTAGAAAATTACTATAATCGAAAAATAATAAATTATAAATTTAATCAATACGGTTACAACTATTTGCTTTTTAAAGCTCAAACCCTCGGTTACCATGGTTATAACGAGATTAGACTTTCGGTAAATGGTAAACAGGTTATCGTAGAAACAAATCTGGTAAAAAATGGGTATGTACAGGTTGTAATACCAAGGGAGGAAACCGAATGCATAAATGAAGAAAGATCATTAAGTAGTATTATGTTTTGGAATAATAGCCCAATCCCACCCGAAGGATGTTACTCATTTGAAGCTCATATTGAAGGGTTTGAAAAACAAATAGTTGATGGTTATTGGACAGGAGTTGAGCCAGATTGTGGGGCCCAACATTGTGCTACATTTAGAAATTTGCCAAGAGGCACATATGATTACATTATAACATGTTCAAACAGTGAAGATGTTTATTCTTCAGGTACTGTAGAAGTTTCAGGGGAGCCTAAATGTTATAAAATAAATGTATTCCATTTGTAATGTGTTAGTAACTTATTATTTTATATCTCAGTTTTTTATTTAGATCTTCAGATTAATTGATTTTCTTTAACAGACAATAATTACAATTAAAGAGTTTAATTTCTAACTATCATAAAGGATTAAATTGAGTTGGGCGCTGTAGAGTAATGAGCTCTATTTTTTATTTTATTTTATTTATTCCTGCAGTTTTAAAGTCTATAGATTTTTTCTACTATTTGAATTAGAGGATGTTAGAATATTTGCTCCAGCAATTTGTTTTCTAGATTAATCATCTTGTATTTGCATTTGTTTTTGTTAGTTTTTTTTGGGCATCATAAATACGTCAAAAATTGGGTTCTGATAAAATGAAAAAATTAATAAAATTGTTTCTCAAATTTATAAAACTGGTTTGGATTTTATGGAGTACTTAAACACGATTATTTCAGGTACAGGAAGTTTTATACCTGAGCAAAGAATTGAAAATAAAGATTACTTTAAAAGCACTTTCTTTGAAAAAGATCAAACTTTAATACAAGGTTCTGGCGAAGAAATTGTTGGTAAATTTAAAGATATAACAGGAATCTCTGAAAGAAGGTGGGTTAAAGAAAATCAGACAACATCAGAGATAGCTGCTTTGGCGGCAGAACAGGCAATAACTTCTGCTAACATCGATAGGGAAACCATCGATCATATTATTATTGCTACAAACTTTGGTGATGTAATTAAAGGAACTATTCAAACCGACTTTTTACCTAGTATTGCTGCTAGGGTTAAAAGCAAGCTGGGAATTGTGAATCCTTCTTGTGTTGCATACGACCTTATATTTGGTTGCCCTGGCTGGGTGCAAGGTGTTATTCAAGCTGATTCATTTATAAAAACAGGATTAGCAAAACGATGTTTGGTAATTGGAGCTGAAACTCTTTCAAGGGTTGTTGATATTTACGACAGAGACACTATGATATTCTCCGATGGAGCCGGAGCAGTTATAGTTGAAGGTGTTTTAGGTGATAAGAAATCTGGAATTCTTTCTTCTGCAACAGTAACGCATGCTAAAGATGAGGCATATTATTTATACCTTGGTCAGTCAAACCAGCCCAACAGCGATCCTAATGTTCGTTACATCAAAATGCACGGTCGTAAGATCTATGAATATTCAATTTCGAAAGTTCCACAGGCTATAAAGATGGCAATGGATAAATCAGGCTTAGCTATTGAATCAGTAAAAAAAGTTTTATTACACCAGGCCAATGAAAAGATGGATGAAGCTATTGTGCAGCGCTTCTTTAAACTTTATGGAATACGAGCTGATCTTGTTGAAATTATGCCTATGAATATTCACGAATTGGGAAATAGCTCTGTTGCCACTGTTCCAACTCTTTACGATATGATTTTAAAGGGAAACCTCAAAAATCATGTAATCAAAAAAGGAGATATTATTATTTTTGCTTCCGTTGGAGCCGGAATGAGTATAAATGCAATCGTTTATAAGCAATAAACAGATGGTTTGTTCAATATAAATATGTTATACTGAGCCTGACTGCTGTCAGGCAAGTTTGTCGAAGTATGATAGTTTAATTTATCAGATTATTAAATAAAAACAGAGATATATAACAAAATGTTAGTAACAAAATGTTAGTAATATCTATTGATGACATTTTAGTAAATAAGGCTTTTATTCTATTTTTAATTTTCCCAAATAAGCGCGGCAGCGCCCAAAATGGCAGCATCATTTTCTGATAAACCTGAAGGTTTTAATTCTATTTTATCTTTATAAATTTCTAATAAGTGTTCATTCATATATCTTTTTACAGGTTTAAATAAACGATCACCTGCATTGGCTAAGCCACCAAATAAGAAAATTACTTCGGGACTTGTTATGGCAACTGCATTAGCTAACATAATACCTAACACATAAGCGGTATAATCAAAAGCTTTTAACGCAATCGGATCTCTTTCCAGAGATGCTTTATAAATCATTTCACTTGAGATATCATCAATAGCTATGTGTCGCAAAACACTTGGTTCATCAGATTCGGCTAAAAATTCTTTTACTGTTCTCACTATTCCAGATGCTGATGCATAAGTTTCCAAACAACCTTTTCGGCCACAATTACACATGCGACCATTAGGGTCAAATATGGCATGTCCTAATTCTCCTGCAAAACCATCATGACCTAAAATCATTTTGCCATTTGCTACGAATCCGCTCCCCAATCCTGTTCCCAGGGTAATCATGATAAAATCCTTTAAGTATTTTGCATTGCCATAAATCATTTCGCCCATGGCTGCGGCATTGGCATCGTTGGTTAACTTAACCGGAAGTCCAATTTTCTTACTTAAAAGATCGGCCAATGGAACTTTCCCTTTCCAGGGAAGATTTGGTGCAAATTCTATGGTTCCTTTATAATAATTACCATTAGGGGCGCCAATACCAACTCCCATTAACTGAAATTCTGTACTTAATCCGGTTAATGATATTTTTAATCGTTCAGCCAGGTAATCAACAAAAACATTAACATCAGTAAATTCTTTTATTGGAAACGATTCTTTTAGCTTTACAACACCATCTTCAGTAACTACTCCATATGATATGTTTGTTCCTCCAATATCAATTCCAATTGCCAGTTTTTGCATTGTTTTGTTCTTTTTAAAATTTAACATCGCCTAAAATTATAAAAAAGAATACTATTCTGATACAGCTTTCGATAAATATCCTTTCCATCCATAATACATTAAATATGCATAACAGATAACAGGAATAAAGAAAGAGTAATGATATCCGTTAAACGAATCGGCTACAGCACCCTGAATAACAGGAATGATTGCTCCTCCAAGAATCATCATAACCAGGATGGATGAACCCTGGGCTGTATTTTCTTTTAAATCTTTGATGGCTAAAGTAAAAATGTTCGACCACATAATTGAATTAAATAAACCAATTCCAACAATTGTCCACAACGCAACTTCACCATCTGTGACCAAGGTTGTTATAAGTAAACCAATAACTATAAATGCGAAAATAGCCAGGGTCCTGCCCGGCAATGATTTTCCTAAAATAAAACCGAGGTAATTTATCATTAAGAAAATGATAAACGGAGAGATTCTGTTAAACTCAAATCTTGAACCACTTTCAATATAAATGATTCCATAAATCAAAAGGAAAGTCAATATCGAAGTAATAAGCATTAAAATATATTTTTTGATTTTTTGAAGATTACTTAATGAAATTGCTCCTAAAAAACGACCAATCATGGCACCACCCCAATAAAATGCTAAAAAGTTTTTCGCTTCCATTTCCGGGTATGCAAGTAACTCGCCTGCGTAGTTAATAAATGAACTTCCGATACTTACTTCTGCTCCAACGTACATAAAAATGGCAATTCCTCCTAAAACCAAATGCTTATGTTTTAAAGCTCCAGCACCTTTTTCAATGCTCGAAGAATTGGTGAATCGTGGTAGTTTTGTAAATTTTATAAGTATAGCAAGTAATACAAACAATATGGCAAAAATAAGGTATGGAATCTGCACCCCTAAAGCTGATAAAGGCTCGCCTGAATCTGTTAAAACCGGATTGCCAATATTTGTGTATAAAGGAGCTCCAAGTTTAGCAAAAAAATGAAAAACAAAATAACCTCCTAAAATCGGAGCAAGGGTGGTTCCCAGAGAATTAAATGCCTGAGATAAGTTTAATCTGCTCGAAGCAGTTTCTGGCGGACCAAGTAATGCTACATATGGATTTGCAGCAATTTGTAGTAGTGTAAATCCTAATGCTAAAATAAATAATGCTGCCAGGAATAATCCGAAAATTTTAAATTCTGCCGCAGGTAAAAACAATAAACTGGCAAAAGCGGATGTCATTAATCCCCATATAATTCCATTCTTATAACCTATTCTTGAAATGGGATCTCCAGTACGGGCAGAAATAATAAAATAAACTAAAGAACCCACAAAGTAAGCTGTAAAGAATGCAAACTGAATCATCATAGATTGGAATCGACTCAGTTCGAACATCTTTTTTAAAAATGGAATTAAAATATCGTTCATGCAGGTAATAAATCCCCACATGAAAAATAAGCTTGTTAAAACGATCAAAGCGCTTGTGTAGTTTTGCCTGCCTGATGGCAAACTTGATTTTTGAGTTGTCATGTTTATTATTTAATAGTTATTTCATCAGCAAAAATAAATAATTCATTACCCTGTCCTTTATGCCAGTCGGGACACATGTTACTGCTTTTCCCTAAAACCCTGATGTATCTTGATTTTAATGGCTTAGTTTTTAAGGTAAAATCTTTTATAATTGAGCCCCATTCATTTTCAGGAATGACATTATTTACTTTAGCTATAGATTTAAATTCTTTTCCATCATTTGATGAGAAAAATTCAACATATTCGGGCATAAAAATCCATGAGTTAATATCTTGTAAAAAATTGATGGATAAATATGAAACTGTAGTAGATTTACCTAAATCGACAATGGCATCCAAATCAAAACCATTATAACCTTGCCATGAACCTGTGCGAAAATCAGCATCGCCTGTAATGCCATCAATCAATGCCGAATCACCACCAGCTGTATATTGTCTGTGAGGTTTTGTGTTCAGTTTTATATTTCGTCCTTCGGGAAATTTAATCAGGTTTAGTTCTGTAACCGCAGATTTCTGACCTTCTTTTTCAGCAAAATATTTTATAGTTGTTGTTTTGTTAATCAATATAGGAAATTCATATAGATTTGTTGTATTTGTTGGCTCTTCACCATTGCTTTTATAATAAATTTTAGCATCATTAAATTGATGTAACAACTCAACCTTAATTTCGTTTGTAAAACTTCGTTTCATTACATTGGAATAGGGTATGGGAAGTATTTGTTGATCGCTAATTTCCGAAACCGGAATGGTTTCATCTTGCGATCCCCATTCTTTGTTGGGTTTATTTCCCATTGTGAAAATCAGCTCTCCGCCATTCATAATAGACTGGTGCTCAATGTATGATTTTTCATATGAAGACCCATTGAGCTGAGCAGATTGTATGTATTTGTTTTCTTTCGACAGATTCCTGGTTTTAATAATGAAATTTTTCCCGTCTTCCAGGTTAATTTGTGCCGATTTTAAGATGGGACTTCCAATAATATAAATTCCAGATCCGGGAGTTACCGGGTAAAAGCCCATAGCACTCAATACATACCAGGCTGACATTTGACCACAATCTTCGTTACCAATATATCCATCAGGTTTAGCCGAATACATTTCGTAAAGAATTTTTTGAACCATTTCCTGGGTTTTCCAGGGCTCATTTACAAAGTTGTATAAATAAGCCATATGGTGACTAGGCTCGTTACCATGCGCATATTGTCCTATTAAGCCTGTTATATCAGCCTGTGTTCGACCTGTTGTTTCTGTATCCGCCGAAAAAAGCTGATCAAGTTTAGTTGAAAATTTTTCTTTTGCACCCATCAGGTGAATTAATCCATTAATATCTTGTGGAACATAAAAGGAGTATTGCCAGGCATTTGCTTCGGTGTAATTAAAATCTACTTCAGTCGGATCGAAAGGATATTTCCACGCTCCAAATAACCTGGGGCGCATAAAACCTGTATTTGGATCAAAAATATTTTTATACGATTGTGCTCTTTTTGTGAAATAGTTGTAATTTTTTAAAGAATCTAAATCTCGTGCCATTTGAGCAATACACCAGTCATCGTAGGCATATTCAAGCGTTTTAGAAACCGATTCAGATTCCTTGTTGGCAAGTACATAACCAAATTGTTTATAGCTCTCAAGTCCCAAATGATCTTGCATAGCACTATGTTTCATGGCTTCGAACGCTTTATTTACATCATAATCACGAATTCCTTTTTGATATGCATCAAAAATTACAGGAATAGAATGATAGCCAATCATGCATCCGGTATAGTTTCCCGCAAGTTCCCAAACAGGAAGTTTTCCTCCATTTTCATATTGTTGAATAAATGTTTTTATAAAATCGTTGGTTCTTTTCTGATCGATGATGGTGTAAAGCGGATGCGCTGCCCTGTAAGTATCCCAAAGCGAAAAAACAGTATAATTCGTAAATTTGTTTGATTGATGTATGTGTAAATCTGTTCCACGATATTTTCCATCAATGTCCATAAAAATATTAGGGGCAATCATGGTATGATAAAGAGCCGAATAGAAAATAACTTTATTTTCCCGGCTTGCTTTTACTTCGATTTTCCTTAATTCTTTATTCCAGGCTCTGTATGCTTCAGTTTTTACTTTATTAAAATCCCAATGAGAAATTTCTTGTTCAAGATTATTTCGTGCACCATCGGTACTTACTGCAGAAATACCAACTTTTACAAGAAGTTTTCGTTTTGAAAATTTCCCAAAATCAAGTGCTGCTTTAATATTTTTTCCTTCGGCATTTGTTAAATTTTCGTTGATAGAGTCGTTTACAGCAAGATGTAATTTTTGAATTGGTTGATTAAAACGGGCAACAAAATATACATACTGATCTTGTGCCCATGATCTTGACCGTCGCATTCCTTCAATTTCATATTCATTGATTTGCTTTAAACTTGATTCTAACACTTCATCGCGATGCGTAAGATCAACAATTACAAATGCATTTTTATTTTTTGGGAAAGTATATTGATGGAAACCAACACGATTAGTTGCTGTGAGTTCCACAAATATCCCATAATCATCAAGCTTTACGGAATAGTATCCAGCTCTGGCCATTTCGGTTTTTTTATTAAATCGCGATGCATATCCATGTTCAACTCCTTCTTGAAATCCATTATTCAGATAAAATTTTTCAGATGTTGGCATCAATAAAATATCACAGTAATCTGCTATTCCTGTTCCGCTTAAATGTGTATGTGAAAATCCGTAAATAACTGAGTCAGAATAATGATAACCGGAACATCCATCCCAACCTTCAAGTCTGGTATCAGGGCTCAATTGCACCATTCCAAAAGGAACCGTTGCTCCCGGGAAAGTGTGTCCATGGCCGCCTGTTCCTATGAAAGGATCTACATAACTTGCTGGTTCATTGTTATATTGGCAAGATTTCAATAAAAAAAGTATGGGAATTAAAATAATGAGTGATAATCTTTTCATCTTCTGAACTATGAATTAATCAATATTTCTGAATCTGTTCTTAACAAGTTCAGAGACTAAATATAGTAAAAATAGAATTCCTGAATTTAAAAGTTTATTATTTGTTTGAGCAATTCGGCAATATATTTGATTAGAATTTTATATTTTTAAAAAGAAATTAAACATTGATTATGAAAAAGATTTTACCATCAGTTGTATTGTTTTGGATATTCATTTTTTTGAATACTGCTGGATATGCTCAGGAAAAAGTTGAAGAAATAAATGTGCATGGGATACAGGGAGTTGCAGTCGGAAGTGATTTGGAGTCTGTAGATCAGATAACTCAAAGAGCTATAAATGAAGCAAAAATTGAAGCTTTGAAAAAAGCCGGTATCGCTGAGAATATAGCTTCATTTAGTGACTTTTTTCAATCAGAAAATAAAGAAAAATATGAAGAGTTATTTACATCTGATATCCTTTCGGATATTCGGGGCTCAGTGAAAGATATTGAGATTTTAGATGCCAAAAAATTCTTCGATCAAACGAACAGATTAAGAATTGAAGTCTTAATTAATTGTACCGTAATTAAATATTTAACCGAAAAAGATATAACTTTTGATGCATGGATTGATGGTGTTGGAATGTTTTATCCAAGCGAAACTAACTTGATGTTTAAGGTAAAGCCTTCGAAAGATTCGTATTTAAAGATTTTTATTTTAAGCGAATCAGAAGCGTTTCAATTATTTCCCAATGACAAGGAATTGTCACATCTGTTAAAAGCAAATACATCATATGATTTCCCCTCTGAGCTAATGGAATACGAATTATACACAGATAAAAAATCCGAAGTTCACAGAATGATCATGGTGTTTATGAAAGAAGATATTCCTTACACCAACAAAGTAGAGTATAAAAAGATTATTGACTGGATATTTTCTATTCCTCCTGATATGCGTGTGATTAAATCGTTCGGATTTACTGTGGTACAAGAAGATAAGATGAAAGAGTAAAATGGAGAGTAGTGATTTGTGAATAAACTTATAAATAAATTACTGTTTTCTGTTTCTCTCCATCAGGAACGACAACTTAAAAAGTTCTTATTTTTTCCGAATCAACGTTAATCCATCACGCAAAGGCAAAATAACTTTCTCAATCCGGTCGTCATCTTTGATAAATCTGTTAAAATCAAAAATGCCTTTTGTGTATTCATCATCAGGTGATTCTAATTCAATTACTTTGCCGCTCCATAAAACATTGTCGGCCAATATAAACCCTCCTGGTTTTACAAAATCAAAAACCAAATGATAATATTCGAGATATTCTCTCTTATCTGCATCAATAAAAACCAGATCGAATTGTTCGTTTAACTGAGGTATAATTTTTCGTGCATCACCGAAATGTAAATCAACCTTGTTTTCTATTCCGGCTTTCAGAAAATATTTTCTTATGATTTCCTCAAGTTCGTCATTCATCTCAATCGTATGAAGAATGCCTTTTTCTTTTAAACCTTTAGCTAAGCAAATGGCCGAATAACCAGTGTAAGTTCCCAATTCAAGTATTCTTTCAGGATGAATCATTTTACTGATCATTTCAAGAACTTTGCCCTGTAAGTGTCCCGATAGCATTCTGGGCCTCAGGACTTTCAGATTAGTTTCTCTGTTTAATTCGGCTAATACGGGATCTTCCCCGTCGGAGTGATTTAAAATATATTCTTCAATATTGAAAAAGAAATCGGACATCATTTGTTCTGTTTTGTCATTCCAGTGAAAACGGGAATCTCTTAACTTGAGATTCGTGGACTTTGTGCGGAATGACTTTTAGTTATTTTATTGATAAACCAACATCGACATTTTCTCAATGTCTAAAACTTCGTTGGCAATTTCCTGGATATCTTCAACAGTAATATTTTCAATTTTTTCCTTAATTACATTCAGTTCGTCAACTTTATTAAAAAGCATAAAACTTTTCCCCATGGACAGCATTAAATTGGCATTGTTTTCAGAACTAATAGCAATCTGTCCAAATAGCTGACGTTTAGCTTTTCTTAATTGAACAATTCCAAGCTTTTTTGTTCGCAATGATTCAAACTCCTTTTTAATCAGTTTTATACATTTATTGAAATTTTCTTTATCCGTTCCAAAATAGATGGAGAAAACACCTGTATCAGAGTAAGCCGAATAATTCGATTCTACGTGGTATGCATAGCCATATTTTTCTCGGAGTAATAAACTTAATCGTGAATTTAATCCCGGGCCACCCAACATATTATCCAGTAAAATCATGGCAACTTTTTTCTTATCGTGGGCATTATATGCAATGTTCCCAATAATACAATGAGTCTGATGTGTATTCTTTTTGATTATTTTGGTTTCAGGAATGTAATTGTCAATTTTTGCTCTTTGATTAATTCTTGGATTAGCTTCTATTTGTCCAAAATACTTATTTGCAAGCTTCTTAAGTTTTGTGAATGAGATATCGCCCACCGAGCAAAAAACCATCTCGTTGGTATTGTAATTTTTCGAGATAAACGATTCAATATCTTTTTTTGTAAATCGTCTAAGATCTTTAGGATTACCTAAAATGTTTTTCCCTAAAGCCTGATTTCTGAAAATCAGCTCTTCAAAATCATCAAAAATAAGTTCAGCAGGATCATCTTTATACGAATTAATTTCCTCAATAATAACTTCTTTCTCACGAGTTAGCTCCTTAGCCGGGAAGATTGAGTTAAAAGTAATGTCAGAAATAAGCTCCATGGCTCGTTCATAATCATCTTTTAAAAAAGATGTATGAATTGTTGTTTCTTCTTTACTCGTGTATGCGTTTATTTCGCCACCAACATCTTCTAAACGACTTAAGATATGATATGCTTTCCGCTTTTTTGTTCCTTTAAAAATAGCATGTTCAATGAAATGAGCCATTCCGTGCTCGTGCTCGTCCTCATCACGTGATCCGGCATTAATGATTAAGCCGCAATGTCCGACAGGTGATTTTAAAGGTAAATGTATAATTCGTATCCCGTTCTCCAGTGTATAACTCTCGTAATCCATCTCCATTTTGTATCTTCTGCAAAAGTATAAAAAACTAACTATCAAAATACTAAAACAGTTAAAGAATTGCAGTGTTTAAGATTTTTTAAAATTTGAGAAAAAATATTTTGTAAAAGGATTTTTTCAGTTATATTTGCATCCGCTAACGAGCAAAAAGGTACCATAGCTCAGTTGGTAGAGCAACGGACTGAAAATCCGTGTGTCCCTGGTTCAATTCCAGGTGGTACCACAGAGAGCCGCCACTTTTACGGGCGGCTTTTGTTTTTTGCAGACTTGATGCGTTTTGCAGACTTCGGGTTTTTTCTACAAAATTTTTTAAAAATCCACCCATAACAGCTAAATAACAGCTTAAAAAAATATGGGAAAGTTAACAATCTATTTAAATGATAGTTACGAAAAGAAGGACGGCACTGCTGCTGTGTACATTAATACCTATCTTTTAAAGGAAAAGGTCTGATTTAAGACTGGTGTGTCGGTTGATCCTAAGAATTGGGATCCTAAATATTTGGCATATCAAACGATTGTAGAATCTAAATTATTGGGATTAGCAGAGTTAGTAAATTGTAAAATTTTGCAGTTCTCCGCTTTTTAAATAAGGATTAGAAATATTAATTTTTTTGAATTTACTTCCATACTTTGCACTAATACAAATTAATATTTTGTCAAGATGTCTAATAGCTCTAGCATGTAGTTTTTCAGTTATGAAATATGCCTGATCATTAGATGCTTCTTTGTGATGGCATAAATAACGAGATCTTTTAGAAAGATTTTGTAGAGCAATATATGAAGTGTATGTATCTTCATCAAGTTTAGCTGGGCTCATACTTTCAGGTGCAATGGCATTTTTGGTTTTTACATGAGTGCTGTATTGAAAATTTAATGTTTTTGCCAAATGAGCATTAATAGTGTGCAGTGCTGTATAAAACGAAATAGTTACTTGCCAATCTAGATAATTGTTAAGCTTATTGGTTTCCTGAAGATAATTTAAATTGATTTCTGCTTGACTTATATGTTCGTTGAATGTTGGCAAGTCTGTTAATTTAAAATAGGCTTGTACTGTGCAGGAATATTCAATTGGTCTGATTCTTCAATAATTGTAGAAGAAACATAAAATCCAAATTTGTCATATTTTACGTTAACTTTTGCTTCCGCAAGGATTAAATCCTTTTCTGTTTTTTCGTCATCGTCCTTAATCTCAGCCCAAACAAGAACTTGTGAATTTGATAACTCTAAAGCAAGTTTTAATGGCTCGCAACTTCTTGTTTTTAATTCAGTTAAATAATCAACAATAATTTTTTCAATAAAGTAAATAGTTGATTTTTCTCGCATAAGTTCAGCAAATTCTTCATCTTTTCCTGTCATTAAAGTAGAGTATAAGTCTTTCTTTTCTGGGGAAGCAATGTTTGATTCTAGTTGAAGTTGATCTGATTTTAATTGTGCGACAAGTGTATTGAACCATACTTCAATTTCTGTTGTTTGCCTATTTAAACAATCTGAAGTCATAATTTTAGCGGTTTGTTCTTATATACGGTACAATGTTTAAAAGGTTTTAGTAACCCATATTTTAATAAACAGTTGCCAAATATATAATATAATATTATAAAGTTAATAAATATTATAACACTTTGTCAAGTTTTATGTTCAAAAACTTAGTTTGCCTTTCATTTTCTTCTTCTTATATTATTATTTATTCAAATAGAGAATTATTGTTTATAACCATTTAGTGCAAAATCTTCAAATTCTTTTTGTTCTTGAATATATAAAAGAGCGCTTCATTTGAATTGGGAGTTATTACTGCTTCATTTTTATCAAATACGACATTTACCACAATTTTATCATGAAATGATTTTGAATAATTCTAAGACAAGAAGCTTCGATCTCGATAACTATCCGGAGAGGCTCTTTTTCTTTTCAAAAATAATGAATATCGAACGCCCAATTAAGAATATTGAAGTAGCATTAAAACTTCCTTATTCGAGATTTGAATGGATTTATTCTTCTTTTATTTACAGATCCTTAAACCTTTTAATTTAGTGATGGTTTATAGAAGTGTTAGGAAACAAATTGTAAGATGATGAATTGGAAAATAAAATTAGGGATTGGACTTATACTATTATCAGGCGTTTTTTTTGGACTCATGTTGATTTTCCCGTTTATGAATCTTGAAAATAAAACAAAGATCTTCCTGTCCACTTCAGCATTGATTGTAATGGAGGTTTCTTTTTGGTCTGGAGGTTTATTAGTTGGTAAAGAGCTTTTTAAAAGATACAAATCGTATTTAAATCCAAGGCATTGGTTCAAAGAGAAGTCAGGAAAGATGAACGATTAAATCTTTTTGCAGAGTTTTGAGAATTCTGTGTTTTTTTTAAATCAGAGACTGCCTTCTTTCGTCAGATTTTAAAATGAAAAGTGTTAATAATCCCCCTTTTAGCCGGAATATATTTAGGGAAAGTTTAATATGCAATTAGTTAAAAATCAAAACTAAAAAAGCAAAAACCCACTTATTAAAGTTTATCCATTACCTTTACAAAAATTGAAATCGATGCAAGTGTACGTAAACAGAAAAGATGTAAATTTTCTTCCCGATGTCAGCAGAGTTATAGCTCGTTTTCTTTATACCAACGACGAAAGAGCAATGAATACCATACAATTAGTTCTTGGTATGACCAAAAATGAGGCTTCGCTTGCGTTAAATCCTATACTTCGTGATTATTCAATGCGACATCGAAATATTTCCAAAATATTTGAAAAGCATTTCAACAGAATTGTTTACCTGTTTAAAGAGATTAAGATTGACCCCAATTCGTTGGATAATACTCAGAAACTATTGATTGGTTCTTACTTTACGATGGAATATTCAATTGAGGCTGCCGCATTTTTTAACCCTTCTATCGTTGAACATCCTGATCAGTCTGAAATTAGGGTTGGGGAAAAACGAGTAATTATTAGTTTTCGGGCTACCGGTGAAGGACATATTTCGTCGATCGTTTTTCGAACAGGTGTATTAGATAAGAATAGTAATCTTACCATTGAACCAATTGGAAATATGCTCGAAGAAGCAGGGCAAATAAAGCGTCACATTTATACTAAAAAGACATTTAAGAGCAAATTGAATGAAATGCAAAATTTTCACAGCATGATACCATCCGATTTGATTTTAGATAAGTTAAATGAAAAGTTTACATATGGCGAACTGCGTGATTGTATTGAAGATGCTAGAAAAACATTACATCTGGCTTCAGATAAAGAAATCCTTTTTAATCAGATCATGTGGCTGGCTTCATCACATTATGAACTTGAATTTTCGTTGGATACCAATATTTCAGAGCGGGTTATTTTTCCGGTTTCGATAAATGAAAAAAATGGAATTGAGGATGCCCGTTTTGTAAAATTCATTGATGACGATGGTAAAACAACATATTATGCTACTTATACTGCATACGATGGCACCAGGATATTGCCCAAAATGCTTGCAACTACCGACTTTTATCATTTTAAAGTAATCCCTGTACATGGTGAGATAGCACAGAATAAAGGTATGGCTCTGTTCCCTAGAAAAATAAACGGGAAATATGCTATGTTGTGCCGTTTGGATGGATATAGGAATTATATCGCTTTTTCAAATCAAATTTCAATTTGGCGTGATGCGAAACTATTACAAGAACCTAAATTCCCATGGGAATTTGTTCAAATAGGGAATAGTGGTTCTCCTATTGAAACCGATGAAGGATGGCTGGTTATTACGCATGGAGTTGGTCCAATGCGTGAGTATGTTCTTGGGGCATCATTGTTTGATCTTGAGAATCCCGAAAAAGAAATAGGAAGGCTTAAGTCACCCCTGTTAATCCCAAATGCTGAAGAACGTGAAGGATATGTTCCCAATGTCGTCTATACTTGTGGTTCAATGATTCATAACGGAAATTTAATCATTCCTTATGCCATGTCGGATTATGCATCAACCTATGCAACAGTTAATTTAGAGGAGCTCCTTACCACCTTAAAAAACTCCGTATAGTATTTTTTGCAGATATTTTCTCCACATGATAAGAATCGCTGATTTTTAGAATTAATGTGTGAATGATGTAAGATATTCTAAAAGTTGTATAACACATTATGCTTTATAAGTAACCATCTTTGTAAAGACCTATCTAAAAATATGAAATTATATATTAAGTACATGGTAAGTAATCGCTGTAAAACAGCGGTGAAAGAAGAACTGAAAAAGCTTCACCTGCATTTTATTGTTGTTGATTTAGGAGAAGTTGAGATTATGGAAAACATTTCAGTGGAACAGCAAGGGCAATTGAAAATAGCATTGCTAAATATTGGATTTGAATTAATGGACGATAAAAGATCTATTCTTATTGAAAAGATAAAAAATGTAATTGTTGAAATGGTTCATTATAATGATGGTTTAATTAAAACAAACTTTTCTGATTTTTTAAGCGAAAAATTAAATCACGATTATACATATCTGGCTAATTTATTTTCAGAAGTACAAGGAACCACTATTGAGAAATTCATTATCTCTCATAAAATTGAACGCATAAAAGAACTCATTATTTATGATGAATTAACCATAACAGAAATTGCGTGGAAAATGAATTACAGTAGTGTTGCTCATTTATCGAATCAGTTTAAAAAAGTTACAGGCCTTTCTCCTTCTCATTTTAAATTATTGAAGAATAAAAGAAGAAGTCCTATTGAAGATATTGGGAATATATCCAATAATATTCATAATTAAAAGAATAAATTAACCATTCAGAGGTGATATAAAAATATAAAATGAAACCAACAAAAAGTAAACCAGATAAATACAGGGATCAATATACGAGAAGTCTGATTGAAGCCAGTTTAGATCCTCTGGTTACTATTAGTGCTGAAGGAAAGATAACCGATGTTAACGAGGCATCGATAAAAATTACGGGTATTTCACGTGAAGAACTCATAAATTCTGATTTTTCAAGTTATTTTACCGATCCAAAAAAAGCACAGGAAG
>DMBU01000059.1:21670-33970 GCA_003446015.1 Bacteroidales bacterium
AATGCTTCTGTTTATAAAGATGACAAGGGAAATATTCTTGGTGTTTTTGCAGCAGCACGTGATATTTCTGACCAAAAATGGACAATAGAGCTAAGAAAAGCCAATAAAGAACTTGCCTTTCAANNACGATGAGAAAGAAAAACGAGCAGCTGAATTAATTGTTGCCAATAAAGAACTTGCTTTTCAAAACAATGAGAAAGAAAAACGAGCGGCTGAGTTGGTTATTGCTAACCAGGAACTTGCTTATCAAAATAATGAGAAAGAAAAACGAGCGGCTGAATTAGTCATAGCCAATAAAGAACTTGCTGTACAAAACAAAGAAAAAGAAAAACAAAAAACTGTAAACAAAGAGCTTGAAGCCTTCAATGATGAGGTAGAATCAGCTTCGCAATATACCTTAAGTCTTATTGAAGCAAGTCTTGACCCTTTAGTTACAATCAATACTGAAGGTAAAATCACTGATATGAATGCTGCATTGACAAATATTACAGGACTAACACGCGAAGAACTAACCGATACCGACTTTTTAAATTATTTTACCGAACCACAAAAAGCACGTGAAGTGTATCAGGAAGTATTCGCAAAAGGATCTGTTGCCGATTCCCCACTTACACTTCGCCATAAAAATGGTAAGTTAACCGATGTATTATTCAACGGTTCGGTCTATAAAGATGAAGCTGGAAATGTGGACGGAGTAGTAATTGTTGCTAGGGATGTTACAGAACAAAAAAGAATTGCCACTGAACTCACCGAAGCAATTGTATTTGCAGAAATGGCAACATTAATTGCAGAGGAAGCAAAAACGAAAGCTGAAAAAGCTACCAAAATTGCTGAAGACGCTGTAAAATCAAAACAGCTTTTTCTGTCAAATATGAGTCACGAAATTCGTACTCCCATGAATGCGATTATTGGATTTACCAAAGTAATGCTAAAAACCGAATTGTCAATAAAACAAAAAGAATATTTAAATGCCATAAAATTAAGTGGTGATGCGTTAATAGTACTAATAAATGATATTCTCGATTTGGCAAAGGTTGATGCCGGAAAAATGACATTTGAGCAAATACCTTTTAAAATGGCTCTATCTATACCAGCAATGCTACACCTGTTTGAAATCAAAATTCAGGAAAAAAATTTAAAACTGGTTAAAGATTATGATAATAAAATCCCTGAAGTGCTTGTTGGCGACCCGGTTCGCTTACATCAGATCATTTTAAATCTGGTGAGTAATGCTGTAAAGTTTACTTCAAAAGGTAAAATTACATTTAGTATTCGATTAGTTGATGAAGATAAACAGAACGTTACCATTAAATTTGCGGTTTCAGATACCGGAATAGGTATACCTAAAGATAAAATAAACAAGATTTTTGACAACTTTCATCAGGGATCAAGTGGAACATCACGCTTGTATGGAGGAACAGGATTAGGTCTTGCAATTGTTAAGCAATTAGTTGAAACGCAGGGTGGAAGCATTCATGTATCAAGCAAAATGAATGAAGGTTCTGTCTTTAGTTTTACATTAAGTTTTCAGAAAACAAAAGCTAAAGCTAATTTTAAACCAGAAATAGCAGAAGTGGACGCTGACTTTAAAAATATTAACGTATTGGTGGTTGAAGATATTCCTCTGAATCAGTTATTGATGAAAACACTTCTTGATGATTTTGGATTTAAATGCGATATTGCTGCCAACGGGAAAATAGCTATAGAGAAAATGCAAAGCAAATTGCACGATATTATTCTGATGGATCTGCAAATGCCCGAAATGAATGGATTTGAAACCACAGAATATATTCGGAACAAAATGAATTCCGACATACCTATTATTGCTTTAACAGCAGATGTTACTACTGTCGATTTGGATAAATGTAAAGCTGTTGGGATGAACGATTACATTGCAAAACCTGTAGATGAAAGAATTCTGTATAGCAAGATGGTAGGACTGGTAAAAAAGATCGCAATTAAAAGTGAACCTGATTTGAATTTAATAGATGAAAGTGTAAAGGATAAATGTACCAGCTTAGAATATTTAAAACGTCGTACAAAATCCAATCCGGCTATTATGATGGAAATGATTTCGCTTTATCTGAAACAAACCCCGCCTTTAGTTAATGCAATGAAACAAGGTTTGAAAAATAAAGATTTGGATTCACTTTATACAGCTGTACATAAATTGATACCCTCATTTTCAATTGTGGGTATAAGTACCAAATTCGAAGACATGGCAAAAAAAGTACAGGAATATGCAAGTACACAGCAACAGGTAGAAGGAATACCTGAAATGATTCTGCAACTCGAGAATGTTTGTGTACAGGCATGTGAAGAATTAAAAGAAGAATTTAATGCAATTAAAAACGCAAACTAATGATTAAAGATAATAGTTCCGATAACAATCGATCCGATAACAATCGGATTAAAATTTTCCTGGTTGATGATGATGCTTTGTATTTAAAATCATTAGAAATAGAGTTTCTCCAGCATGCTGATTTCAGTATTGAAACATATGCAACAGGTGAAATATGCTTAGAAAACTTATCACACAATCCTGATGTTATCATTTTAGATTATCTCCTTAATGGTATTGATAAAAATGCGATAAACGGTATAGAAACACTAGATAAAATTAAATTATTCGATCCGGAAATTCCTGTTGTAATGCTATCATCTCAAGATAAAATTGATGTTGCTATAAACTGTATGCATCACAAAGCTACCGATTATGTAGTAAAAAGCGAAACCGCCTTCATGCGCTTACAAAAAATTATTACAACTATTTTTTCTTACAGGAAAATAGAAAAAGAATTAAGTTGGTACATGGAGCGGATGTAATCCTTCTTGTTAACTCAATCATTAAACTAAAATCATTTTGGCGTCATTGCGATCCCGATTTATCGGGAGAAGCAATCTGTTAATCAATAGATTGCTTCTTCCTTCGTCATCGCAATGACGCCAAAACAGTTTTTGTTTTCATTCTTGTAAGCACTATTTAATAAATAAAACTTTCGCCAGAACTCCAATAAGTGTGAATAATATAACTTTATTCTAAAGTTATGTAACACTTTTTGCAACTAATGCACTCACCTTTGTATTCAGAGAATACAATAATAAAATAGATTTAGAATATTATGACAAACGTAACAGAGTTACAAGGAAACTGGAAGGATCAAAAAGGTAAACTTAAACAGAAATTTGCTGCTCTAATCGGCAACGATTTATTGTTTGAAGAAGGTAAAAAAGAAGAAATTCTTGGAAAACTCCAAATTAAGTTGGGTAAAACAAAGGAAGAATTGCACAACATTATTGAAACTCTTTAATTAAGCTTAAAATCAAAGATCTTATCATGTAACATCCATTATCGTACACTCTGGGGCATGATTATAAAATGGACGTTCCATTGTAATTGAAAAACTTAAAACTTAAACAAGAGTGTTTTAATTATATGCATGTCAGTAAAATACAAAATTATAAACAGATGAAAAAATTTACTCCTGTTCGTAAAGTAAAAAGTTTTGCAACTGAAAAATCTATAAGGCTAAGTGAAAAAACCATTGCAAAAACCGAAATAGCAAATAATTTTTTAACTGATGTTGCAAATGTTTTCTTGTTTATAAATCGTATAATAAAAGAAAGCTTCTCGCGTGATTTTGAATTTAAAGAATTTTTGCGTCAATGTTATCAAATTGGATATAAAACCTTGCCACTTATTTCGGTAACCGGTGCCATTATGGGCTTAGTTCTTACGATTCAATCGCGGCCTGCCCTCGTGAACTTCGGAGCCGTATCTATGCTTCCCGGAATGGTTGCAGTATCACTTATTAGGGAAATGGGACCAGTTATAACGGCACTTATATGTGCAGGTAAAATTGGTTCGGGTATGGGAGCTGAATTAGGTTCAATGAAAGTAACCGAACAGATTGATGCCATGGAAGTTTCGGCTACGAACCCAATACGGTTTTTGGTTGTTACAAGAGTTTTAGCTGCAACGCTTATGATTCCCTTATTGGTATTATATGCCGATGCACTCGGCATATTAGGAAGCTGGGTAGGGGCAAATATTAAAGGGGACGTATCGTTCGTTTTATTTATCTCACAAGCATTTAAACATGTTGACTTTCTTGATTTATTCCCTGCAATTATAAAAACATTTTTTTTCGGAGCGGTTATTGGCTTAGTGGGAACTTATAAAGGATATCATGCCGGTCGTGGTACAGAAAGTGTTGGTATTGCAGCAAATTCTGCTGTTGTGTTAGCATCACTTCTGGTGATTATTGTTGATGTGATTGCAGTTCAAATTACTGATATGTTACTATAATGATACAAGAACAAACAGAAACACTAAATAATACTTCAACAAAAATGAAACAAGATGAACCGGTTATCGAAATCAATAATCTTAAGAAATCATTTGGTGTGCAAGAAGTATTAAAAGATGTTTCATTAAAACTTTTAAATGGTGAAAACCTGGTTGTACTTGGTAAATCAGGCTCAGGAAAATCCGTTTTAATTCAATGTATCGTACGTTTGTTAAATTCTGATGCAGGAACAATTAATGTGCTCGGGAATGATGTAAGTACTTTAAACAGTAATGATTTAGGAGAATTGAGAAAAAAAATAGGTTTCCTTTTTCAGAGTAGTGCATTATATGATTCCATGTCGGTAAAACAAAATCTGGAATTTCCGTTGAAAAGAGTAAAAAAGAATCTTAATCAAAAGGAAATTAACGAAAAAGTATATGAAGTGTTGGAAAATGTAGGTTTATCTGATGCAATTGATAAAATGCCATCGCAACTATCAGGAGGAATGCGTAAACGAATTAGTCTGGCACGAACGATTATTCTCGATCCCTTAATTATGTTGTACGATGAACCCACAACCGGACTTGATCCCGTAACCTCAGATGAAATAAGTTTACTTATCAATTATGTTCAAAAAAAATATAAAACCTCATCAATCATAATCACGCACGACATTGAATGTGCCCGAACAAATGCCGACCGTATTATTATGTTGGTAGATGGTTTGGTTTATAAAGAAGGAAAATTGGACTCGTTTGAAAAATCATCAGACACCTTAATTAAATCATTCTTTAAATAATAAGTAATAAGTCATAAAGTTAAAAATAGAGCTATGGAAACGCATACACAAAAATTCAAAGTACGTTTAGGATTATTTATAATAGGAGGAATCGCTCTTTTTGTACTAGCCATATTTATAATTGGTAAACAAAAAAACTTATTTGATCCTGTTTTTAAACTTTCTACAACTTTTTACAATATAAGTGGATTAGAAGTAGGATCGAATGTCCGTTTTTCTGGAATTAATGTTGGAACTGTTGATAATATTGAAATAATTAATGATTCAACAGTACAGGTTGAAATGTTAATCAGAAAAAAAGTTCAGGAATTTATTAAAGTAGATTGTAAAGCTGGTATAGGCTCTTCAGGAATTATTGGCGACCGGATTTTATTTATTTCACAAGGAAGTACCGATTCTCCTTTGGCAAAAAACGGACAACAAATTTCGTCAACCGAGCCAGTTGAGACAGATGCCATTATGACGAGCTTACTTATAACAGCAGATAATGCTGCAATTATTTCAGATCAATTGGCTCAAATAATGATTAAGTTAAATAATGGACAGGGAACACTTGGTAAACTAATACAGGATACAATAATTGCAGAAAATATTAATGATATCATCTTTAATCTTAAAAGTAGCAGTGAAGGATTAGATGAGAATATGAATGCTGCCAAAGAAAATTTTCTTTTGAAAGGCTATTTTAGAAGAAAAGACCGAGCCGCTGATGAAAAGAAGGATAGTATTGCAGATAGTAAAAAATAAATTTATAGTTAGAAAGAATAACCTTTTAAATAATTTTAAAAATGGCATTTGCAGATGTATTTCAAAAATATATTAATACTTTTTTTAATTACCATTTCAACTTGCGATTTTACATTTGCACAAGTAGATACTGCAAAAAAAGATTCTTCTCAGCTTTATGAGAATATCGAATCCTATTCGAAACACAACAAATTCAATAAGTTTATTTACAGTTTAGTATTTAAATCGGTTGCTACGAGTTCATCGAAAAAAAAAGTATATAAGAAACTGTTAAAAAAAACATACAGTGCTTTTGAAGGAAAAACAATCAGGCATATCAATATTGTGACAATTGATCCTTTTGGGTATTCCATTTCAGAAAATCATGAACCCAAACTAAACATTTTTTCTAAATCAGGTAATAGCTTGCATTTAAAATCGAATCAAATCAATATTAAAAACTTGTTACTTATCAGGGAAAATCAAGTATTCGATTCATTACTTGTAAAAGAATCTGAACGATTAATACGTAGCCAGAAATATGTGAGAGATGTTTCATTTCAAGTTCAAGTAACATCCCAAAACGCTGATTCTGTTGATATTTTTATTCGAGAACTGGATAATTGGAGTATTATTCCCAAGGGCGCATTTTCTAACTCCCTTACCATGATACAATTGAATGATAAGAATTTTTTAGGCTTAGGACACGAATTTAATACGGGTTATACCTGGTATCCAGACTCCAAAGATTATGCTTATACCACAAATTACTATTTACCTAATATCCGTAATACATTTATTAATGTAAACCTGCATTATGATACCGACAAGTTTCAAAATTCGGTTGTGAGTTTTGCTGTTGATCGTCCGTTTTTTTCGCCATTTGCAAAGTGGGCTGCAGGTGTTGATATTTCGCAACAAATTCATTATTATAATGTATATACTATCATCGATTTACCTTTTGAATCACAGTTATTTAAATTTAATAAACAAGATTTCTGGGTAGGTAATGCTATGCAAATATTTAAAGGTAATACAGAATTAAAACGTACAACAAACTTTATTTCTACAGCGCGTTTTTTACGAATTCGATATCTCGAAAAGCCAATCGAAATACTCGATCCGCATTATATGTTTTCCGACGAGGATCTGTATCTTGCAAGTATAGGAATATCAACACGAAAGTATGTGCGAGATAAATACATTTTTGGTTTTGGGCTTACCGAAGATGTACCTGTAGGAAGAGTTTATAGTGTAACAAGCGGTTTTCAAAAAAAAAATAATGTCGACCGAATCTATGTTGGTGCACGTATTTCTTTAGGTAATTACTATTCGTGGGGATACATGAGTTCTAATTTCGAATATGGAACTTTCTTTCATGCTTCAAAAGCAGAACAAGGAGTTTTTAATGCTGAAATAAATTATTTTACAGGATTATTAGAAATTGGAAACTGGAGATTCAGAAATTTTGTAAAACCGGAGGTTACTTTTGGGTTAAATCGTTTCGTATCCGATAGCTTAACTATTAATGATGGTTATGGTCTGGAAGGATTTAATAGTTCTACTCTATCAGGAATCGATCGCCTTTTATTAACGTTTCAAACACAATCCTATGCTCCATGGAATTTCATTGGATTCCGTTTTGGAATTTATTTAAGTTATTCGATGGGCATGCTCGCCGATGCGGTATCCGGATTCAGTAATAGTAAAGTTTATTCTAAGATAGGTGTGGGTGTTTTAATAAAAAATGAAAATTTTGTTTTTAATACTTTTCAATTTTCCTTTTCGTTTTATCCATCTATTCCAGGTACCGGGGAAGATGTTTTTAAAGTAAACTCTTTTAAAACAAGAGATTTTGGTTTCAAAGATTTTGAAATTGGAAAACCGAATGTGGCAATTTATCAATAATAAGTACTCCTGATTTTTCCTCCCCAAATGTGTGAATAATGTAATTTGTTATCAAAGTTTTGTAACATTAATTCAAAAATAGATTCCCAATTTTATATAATTAATCCCATATGGATTTTAGTTACATCATTTCTATATTAATGTGTTTATATTTGATTATTGAAAGTTATTATTATTCATTAAATTTGTATTGATAAATAGGATTTTACGGAATTCTATTATAAAAAAGACGCCATTGACAACCAAAAAGCCAAAATCGACAGAGACTCCAAAAGAAAAAAAATCTGGCACTGTTGCCAGCCATTTTCCAATTGTTTGTATTGGAGCTTCTGCAGGGGGATTAGAAGCCTTAGAACAATATCTTGAAAATATTCCTGCTAACAGCGGAATGGCATATATTGTTATCCAACATCTCGATCCTACACAAAAAGGGATGCTGCCTGAACTGCTTCAACGAATTACCAAAATGAAAGTGTTGCAGGTTAAAGATCTAATGCCTGTAAAACAAAACACCGTTTTTGTTATTCCTCCAAATAAAACCATGTCGATATTAAAAGGCGTTCTTCACCTTTTTGAACCAATTGAAGCAAGAGGATTACGACTTCCTATCGACTATTTTTTACAATCTCTGGCCGACGACCAACATAAACGTGCGGTTGCAGTTATTCTTTCAGGAATGGGCTCTGATGGAAGTATTGGTATCCGCAGTATTAAAGAACAAAATGGCATTGTAATGGTTCAGGAACCATCCTCAGCAAAATTCGACAGCATGCCCCAAAATGCTATAGGATCTGTGCTTGTTGATATTGTTGCTCCTGCAAATGAATTGCCCTTGTTACTAAATGATTTCTTCAAACGAATCCCGGTTCTCAAATCAGATCATGAAATTAATAATAAAGACAAAAGCGCCCTCGAAAAAATAATTATTTTACTCCGATCGCATACAGGGAACGACTTTTCGATGTACAAAAAAAATACGGTATATCGCAGGGTTGAAAGGCGTATGGGTGTACATAAAATTGATAAAATTAGTTCGTATGTACATTTCTTGCAGGAAAATCCTAAGGAAGTAGATATTCTTTTTAAAGAACTTTTGATAGGGGTAACAAGCTTTTTCCGTGATCCCGACTTGTGGGAAAAACTAAAAGATACCGTTTTTGTAAATTTACTAAATAACCTACAGGAAGGATCCGTATTACGAGCATGGGTGCCAGGGTGTTCAACCGGTGAGGAGGCTTACTCATTAGCCATAATGTTTAAAGAAGCTATAGAAAAAAAGAATCTTCAAGTGGGTATTTCATTACAAATATTTGCAACCGATCTTGACAATGAAGCCATAGAATTTGCAAGAAAAGGAGTTTTTACTGAAAATATTTCGGCCACAGTATCACCAAAAAGACTGGGTCGTTTTTTTGTTAAAACAGAAGATGGCTATCGTATTAAAACAGAAATAAGGGAAATGGTGGTTTTTGCAAAACATAATATTATTATGCATGCACCTTTTACCAAAATGGATATTATTTCGTGTCGTAATATGCTTATATATATGGATCCCGAATTACAAAAGAAAATTCTTGGATTATTCTCCTACAGTCTTAATCCCGATGGAATTGTAGTTTTAGGAAGCGCTGAAACACTTGGTACTCAAAATCAATTATTTTCAACCGTTGATGCCAAACTTAAAATTTTCAAACATTCATCAACCTTACAAGTACCTGAATTATTCAATTTCCCATCTTCATTCTCACGTACTTCTACTACCCATATTGAAAATATAGTACCCCCCAAATCATATTCAAATATTCAATCCTTGGCCGATCAGCTTTTATTGCAGCATTATTCACCTCCCGGTGTTTTGGTAAACGAAAAAGGCGACATCATATACATTAGCGGACGTACTGGAAAATATTTGGAACCATCGGTTGGTAAAGCCAACATGAATATTTTTGCAATGCTACGCGAAGGTTTGCGCAACGAATTTCCTCCTGCATTTCGTAAAGCTTTAAAAACAAAAGAAACTGTTATTTTACATCATTTAAGAGTGGGTACAAATGGTGGAGAACAAAACTTAAATGTTAAAATTCAATGGATTGATAAACCTGATCTTTTAAATGGCATGATCATGATCGTTTTTCATGATTTGCCAAAAACAGACGAAATTAAATTAAAGACAAAAAGAGGAGACAAAAACTTACATACACTTAAACAAGCAGAGCTGGAAGAAGAGTTGCAACGTACACGTGAAGAGATGCAGAGCAACATTGAAGAGATGCAAACGGCTCAGGAAGAACAAAAATCTACCAATGAAGAATTGCAATCTACCAATGAAGAGTTGCAATCTACAAACGAAGAGCTTACAACTTCAAAAGAAGAAATGCAAAGCTTGAATGAAGAGCTTCAAACAGTAAATGCTGAACTGCAATCCAAAGTTGATGAGTTCTTAAGGATGAACAACGATATGAAAAACTTGCTGAATAGTACCGATATAGCTACGTAATTCCTTGATAAAGAGTTAAATATTCGTCGTTACACCAATGAAGTGACTAAAATTTTTAAATTAATAAAAAGTGATATTGGTCGGCCTTTTACCGATTTGGTAACCGACCTTTCGTACCCCGAACTGGCTAATGATGCACGCGAAGTATTGAGGACTCTTATTTATATCCAAAAACAAATTCCTACAAAAGATAATCGATGGTTTTCAATTCGCATTATGCCTTATCGCACTTTTGATGATAGAATAGATGGATTGGTAATCACATTTGTTGATAATTCCAATATTAAGCAATTGGAAGGGAATTTAATCGAAACCGAACAAATGCATCGTTTGATCCTTAATACGTCCTCAGATGTTGTCGTTCGATTATCAACCGACTTGAAAGTACTGGAGTTTAATCCTCAAGCTGAAAAATTATTCGATAAAAAACATAATTCAACAATTAATAAAAATTTTGTTCAACTGTTCATTCCTGAACCAAAACAAAAAAAAGTTGCCAAAGATTTGAATAAAATTTTGAAAGAAACTCAGAATTGCAAATATCAAATGCAGGCAACTACATCTGGAGGTAAATTGACTGATATTGAATGGTCAATAAATGTCCTGCTAAACAATTTAAAAAAACCGGCAGGATTGATTTTAATTACTAAAAGGTAAGAAGACGGAAGACAGGAGTCAGAAGACAGAAGTCAGAAGCGAATAAATGACGATCCCTAAATTAGATTGACCGGTTTTTAATTATTAATACAACAAATTAAATCATTCTTTTTTATTTCATCAAACCAAAAGGAAGTACTTCCTTTTGGTTTGGGACGATTTTGTGCATAAATTATCTCTATCATATCTTTATTTTCTGATAAACATTCAAAATGATTTGGGTTTAATTTATTTGGCAATGAACCATGTATTCTTTTATTATTATAATGTTCGACTGCTTTTTTCGTTTCTTTCTTAAGGTCTTCAAAGGAATTTATAATCTTATACTTTAAATACTCATTTTTTATAATCCCGTTTAGTCTTTCAGCATAAGCATTGTCCTGAGCTATAAGTCCCATGCTGATGTTTGTTCCATTTTCCTTTAAAAGGTTAGTATATGTATTATCAATATACTGACCACCTCTGTCTGAATGATGTATCTTTGGTGCTGATCTTCCTGTCAAAGCCATTTTTAAAGCTTTTATATTGGCTTCTGCTCTTAAATGATCTGATACAGCATAACCAACTATTTTTCGACTATAAACATCAATAAGAAAAACCAAATAATAAAATCGGCCATTAACATCAAAATAGGTAATGTCAGATTGCCAAACCATATTTTCACAGCTTACGACCAAGCCTTCTATTAAATTAGGGTATTTATATGAAACAGGTATCGTTGTTTTATAATAATTTTTTATTTTCTTAACTCGATAACCTAATGACATAAATGTTTCTATAAACTTATCCCTGCCAATAAAATCAGGTTCTAAAGTAGAATACATCTTTTCAACCCCACAACCAGGGTGTTCTGAACGAAGTTCATCAACTTCGACAATAAGGTCTGAAAGTTTCTTATCAAACTCTATCTGCCTAATTTGATACTGATGGGCTGCTTGTTTGCTTATACCCACAACTTTATATAGTTGGTTTAATGAACTTCTCATTTTTTTCTTATTTGCTCTGAACCAACTAATTGTGGGGTGTTGGAGTTTTTTTTAATATCTACTCCCAATTCGTCTTTTGCAATATCAATCATCTTTTCCAAATAATCAATATGCAGTTGTTTCTGACCAACAGCCCGCTCGAGTTCTTTAATCTTTTTCTCAAGCTCTTTTAACTTTTGTGTGCCGCTTTCTTTCATCTCCACAATTTGAATAGATTTGTGGTTAAAATTAGAATATTTATAAATCCATCTATAAATAACTGCATCTTTAACCTGATAAAGCTTCCCTAAATCTTTTACAGTGAATTTGCCTTTTTCAAAGTCCTTTACAATTTCTCTTTTAAATCCTTCCGAAAAATGCCGTTTCTTTTGAATCTTTACTAAATTTGCTTTCATGTGGTTAACTTTTATGGTCAACCTATATTAGGGAAAGACA
>DMBU01000079.1 GCA_003446015.1 Bacteroidales bacterium
GTAATTAAGGATCGACTAATTATTTGAATAGGATTAATATTCAAAGATGACTTTCCTACAATTTTTTTTTAAACAAAATAAGGATTCTTAATGTCTGTTTTACAGATACTTAATCCTATTTACCGATACAGAAATTCTTAAAAATATTTCCAAGTACTTCGTCTGTAGTTATTTCCCCAGTAATTTCTCCCAGGTAATGAAGTGTTTCGCGAATATCCTGAGCCATGAAGTCGCCGGTAATTCCGGTTGTTAATCCATTAATGGCTCTTTGTAATGATTCTGATGCTTTTTCAAGAGCCTCGTAATGTCGTGCGTTGGTTACTATTACATCGTTCTGTTCCAATGAGCTTAAATTTACAACTGACAATAACTCGTTAATTAACAAATCAACATTTTCACCGGTTTTTGCCGAGATTTTGATAAGTACATCTTGTTTATCAAGTAATTCATGAACGTCAAAGCCCTTTTCAAGCTTATCAATTTTATTCACAATTACAATCAGTTTTTTATCATTATCGCCCAATTTATTTTTTACTGTTTGTATTGCTTTTTCAATATCAGCTTTACGCTCTGTTGCATCAACCAATAATAATATGATAGAGGCTTTAGAAATACGATCGTAAGTACGTTCAATTCCTATGGTTTCAATCGTGTCTACTGTTTCACGAATACCTGCTGTATCGATAAAACGGAACGAAACTCCTTCAATATTGATCACATCTTCGATAACATCACGAGTTGTTCCTGCTATTTCGGAAACAATAGCTTTTTCTTCGTTTAGTATTCTATTTAATAATGTCGATTTACCCACATTGGTATGTCCTACAATTGCCACTGGAACGCCATTTTTAATTACATTACCTAAATCAAATGATTTTAAAAGTTTTTGTATTAAATTCTGAATATTATTTAATAAATCATGTAATTGCTTCCGATCGGCGAATTCGACATCCTCTTCACCAAAATCCAGCTCAAGTTCGAGAAGAGAAATAAAATGAAGTAATCGATCCCGTAACATGGCAATTTCACTGGAAAAACCACCTCGCATTTGTTGTATTGCTACTTTGTGCGCACTCGATGATGTGGATGCAATTAAGTCGGCTACTGCTTCGGCTTGCGATAAATCCATTTTACCGTTTATAAAGGCACGTAATGTAAACTCACCGGGTTTTGCCAGGCGTGCACCATTTTTCGTTATAAGTTGCAATACTTGCTGTTGAATATATACCGATCCGTGACAGGAAATCTCCACCACATCTTCTCCTGTATATGATTTTGGTCCTTTAAAAATAGAGACTACAACTTCATCGATTATTTTATCTCCATCCATTAAATTTCCAAAATGCAATGTATTAGGCTCCTGATCAATTAATCTTTTGTTGCCTGGCGATTGAAATACTTTATCGCACAACGTAATGCATTCATCTCCACTTAATCGAATTACTGCGATAGCTCCATTTCCCTGAGCTGTTGAGATTGCACAAATAATCTCGTTATTTATCATATATTTCATTCATAGAACGCAGATCACACATATCTAGACAGAACTCGGATTTGCGCTGATTTTTACTGTAAAACTTCCTTATATCGAAAACAGGTTACCAAATGATCATTGACCATTCCTGCAGCCTGCATAAATGCATAACATATAGTAGATCCAACAAATGTAAATCCACGCTTTTTTAAATCTTTGCTCATAGCATCTGATTCAATTGATGTTGCAGGTACTTCTTTCATTTCCCTCCACGAATTGATTATTGTTTTCCCTCCTGTAAACGACCAAATATATTTGTCAAAAGTTCCAAATTCCTCTTGTACTTTTATAAATGCAGATGCATTTTTCACTGTACCTTTAATCTTTAGTTTATTTCGTATTATACCTTCATCCTTCAGCAGCTTATCAATTTTATCTTGTTTATAATTTGCGATTTTAGTATAATCGAAATTATCAAACGCTTTTCTGAAATTTTCTCGTTTATTTAAAATCGTGCTCCAGCTTAAACCCGCCTGAAAAGCATCCAAAACTAAAAACTCAAACAATTTTTTATCATCATGAACAGGAACTCCCCATTCAGTATCATGATAAACAATATCTAAAGGCTTTTTAGCCCATCCACATGATTTATGTTCCATAATTAATTCCAGATTGGTCCTCTTTTCTGAACAGTTTCTAAAAATGTACTTACCGATCGATCATAAGTTTTCTCTATATCATCAGGGAAATAGCATGCTGGTAATTGCATTAAGTTTCTATGATATGCAATACAGTCACAACAAACACCTTTTTTACCACAAGAATAAGTACAATTGCAGTTGAGTTGGTTTTTATCTTTCTTGCAATCCATAATTTAATACGATTGATTCTGAGACAAAAATAATAGATTAAATCACGGCTTACAAATAAAAGTTTTATCCAAAAACGCTTCTCAATGCTCCTCCTGCAATACTTATGGTTTGCCCTGTTACAAATTTTGATTGAGGAGATAATAACCAAACAGCTAAAGAAGCTAAATCATCAGGATCTCCAAGAAAGCCAACCTTAGTACCTGATTCAAATTCCGCTTTTGCAGTTTCAAACGAAATTGAATTCATATCGGCTTTCTTTTGAATTAAACGATCAAGAGCTGACGTATTATGTGATCCCGGAGCCAGAACATTGACAGTAATTCCCTGATCTGCAAATTCCTCAGATAAAGTTTTCGCTAATCCAACTACAGATAACCTTAATGAAGTGGATAAAACCAGATTCTCAATGGGTTGTTTAACTGATGAGCTCTCTAAAAATAATATTCTACCATATTTCTGCTCTATAAAGTGAGGTATTAAAGCTTTTGACAGTTGAACTTTCCAACGAAGAAGTTTCCTGTACGCTTCGTCCCAATCATAAATTTTAGTTTCCAGAAATGATTTAGCGGGAGGTCCTCCAGCGTTAATGAAAGCACCACTAAGTTCAGTCACTCCTATTTTATCGATAATTTTATCAATTGCATCTTCGGTGGTTACATCAGCTAACAAATATTCAAACCGGGAATCATATTTGTATTTAAGTTCACTAAGCTTTTCTTGTCCGCGGGCTACTCCAATTACATTCGCACCGTCTTCCATTAAAAGTGTAGCTACTGTCCTACCAAATCCACTGCTAGCTCCAGTAACTAAAAAATACTGATCATTAATATTTAAGTTCATAATAAAAGTTTTTCTTTATAACAATTGCAATTTAAAAAGGTTAAAAAAAACCGTCAGGATTAATTCTTGACGGCTAATTCAAATCTAGATTAGGACTCTACAGTTTCAACTTTTTAGCAATCTCTTTTGGAACAGCATTTTTGCTTACCATAATATTATTGATTTTATATTTTAAAAATGCTTCAGACATGTATAGATAGCCGTTATATATATTATCGGTATCCCAGCTATTTTTTAACTTGTAAAATTTATTTCCATTTTGGTCTTCAGCAATACCAATAATATGCATGGAATGATCGTCGGATGTTCGGTAATTATCAAATCCTTTTTGTCTCATCTCCGGGGTGATTTCCATTTCCTTTACTGGTTTTTCAAAAGAATAAAGAACTTTTTCCTTTTCATCTTTACTCATGGTTGTCCAGTGCTCTTTATCTGAACCCGAAGTTTCTTCTACATTAATATCAGGCATAATTGCAATTCCATTTTTCCATGAGAATCCTTTTTCACTCACATCGCCACCATAAATAACTGAATAACCATTTCCAATTGCATAATCTATAATTTCAACCAACTCATCTAATTTTACATTATAAATTAATCCAAAGTCCCAATTATCAGGCAATTCAAAAACAAACTGCGAATAATAAGGATGATGAGAATAGGATGTTATTTCGATATAATCGTCAGGATTAATGCCTAAATAATCTTTCGCAAATGTTGTAGGTGTATATTCTTTTCCTTTGTAATTAAATGTATTGGGAATTTCTCCAAAATAAGCATCTAAAATACCATTAAATCCATTATGCCATGCTGGAGTCAATTCTTTGTTTGGATTTTTTATCACACTTTCAACATAGCCTTTTAATACGGCATCCAATTCTCCATGCACAAACTTCTCTGTTCCATAATTCAAGCCTTGATAAACCTCCTCAGGTACCATGCCATATCGTTTAATGCAGTTAGTAACATCATGAGACGCACCTCCGCCTGCAAAATTTAAATTACCCTGAAGTCTAACATATTTAACTGCTTTATCAGAATAAGCATTACGAACTACCCAAGCTTCTGAAAGATCAATCTCTGGCTTACCAGTTCGAATCATTTCTGTTTCTAAAAATGATATGGTAGCAAAACTCCAACAAGTACTTGATCTATATTGATCCTTAACCGGTGTAGTTTGTATTTCCTTTATCATTTTGAATTCATAAGCTTTATCTTTTGAATCTGTTTGAGCCTTTAGTACTTGTTGACTAAACAACATTACTAAAAATATACAACTTATTTTTTTAACATTCATCATAGTATTTTTTTAATTAACATGAATAGCATATTAGATCACAGAAATTAATATTCGTTTAATAAAAGTTTAAAAAATGTTAATAGTGATTTTTCATGGGTAGGAAATTGTTGTTTATCGATAAACGATTTTTTTCTTCCCAAATAAATTTAAATTACGCCACTAATTAAATAAATCAAATTTATTAACCTAAACTAACTTTTATTATGAAAAGAATCTTTACTTTTCTTTTTCTGTTTGTTTTTCTAAGCGCTGCAACTTTTGCACAAGAAATTGAAAAACAACAAATTGACAGAAACGGTAAACCAACATTTGTAAAATTTGACACAAAAGTTAAATCTGTTTCTAAAACTGAAACTAAAGCTGTTTTGTCCAGCGTTTTCAACATGACAAAAAATGATGAGTATAAATCATTAAGATCAGAAAAAGATCAAATTGGTTATGTTCATGAAAGATTCCAACAATATTATCAGGGAATCAAAGTAGAAAATGGAGTTTATATTGTTCACAGCCGTGAGGGTGTGTTAGAAGCTCTAAGTGGTGAGTATAAACTAATAAATAATATTAGTGTTACTCCTTCAATTTCTGCTAATGAAGCAATTGAGAATGCTAAAGCTTTCGTTAATGCTCAGGAATATGTGAAAGAAAGTGAAAAATCTTCATTCACACCTGAATTGGTTATTGTAGCTAATGACTATAATAAACATCCAAAAGATAATTACGAAATGGTTTTAGCTTATAAAGTTGATGTTTATGCTTCAAAACCATTGAGTCGCGATTATATATATGTTGACGCTCAAACCGGTGATGTAGTTCATACCAATGCAATCATCAAAACTGCTGATGCAACAGGTACTGCAGCTACACGTTATAGCGGAACAAAATCAATAAAAACAGATAGTTACAATGGATCTTATAGATTACGCGACATGAGTCGTGGTAATGGTATAATTACTTATGATTGTAATACTTCAACAAGTTATACCAGTGCAGTTGATTTTACAGATGTAGATAACAACTGGACAGCTGCAGAATGGGATAATGCAGCTAAGGACAATGGTGCATTAGATGCTCATTGGGCTGGAATGGTAACCTATGATTATTTTAATGAAGTACATGGACGTAACAGTTTTGATGGCAATGGAGCACAAATGAAAACATACGTGCATTTTGATGATAGCTATGAGAATGCTTATTGGAATGGCTCTGTATTTACATTTGGAGATGGAGCTTCAACATTTGATATTCTAACATCTTTAGATGTGTTTGGTCATGAATTTGGTCATGCCGTGTGTGAATATACTGCTGATTTAGTTTATTCAAAAGAACCTGGTGCATTAAACGAAGCCTTTAGTGATATTTGGGGTTGTACAATTGAATATAAATATGCTCCTGATAAAGATACCTGGTTAATGGGTGAAGATCTCGGGTATGTGCTTAGAGATTTAAGTAATCCTAAAGCAAAAGGTTTACCTGATACTTATTTGGGAGATAACTGGGTTACCAGCTCTGCAGATTATTATGGAGTGCACACTAATAATGGACCATTTTGCTACTGGTACTATTTAATTTCAGTAGGTGGTTCAGGAACAAACGATAACAATGACGCATATTCTGTAACTGCAATAGGAATTGATAAAGCTGAAAAAATTGCTTATCGTGTTGAAAGTGTTTACATGACTGCAAGTTCAAATTATGCAAATGCAAGAACATTTGCTATTCAGGCTGCACAAGATCTTTATGGTGCAGGATCTCAAGAAGAAATTTCTGTTACTAATGCGATGTATGCAATTGGTGTAGGCGAACCATACGGTGGAGTTACTCCTCCAGTATCGGCAACATATTGCGAATCAAAAGGTAGTGATTTTAGTTATGAATGGATTGCAAAAGTTCAATTAGGAACATTTACAAAAACTTCAACTGGAAGTGCTTACTCTGATTTCACAAGTTCAGCTATTCCTGTTAATGCTGGTACTTCATACGCTGTTACTTTAACTCCTGGTTTCGCTAGTACAACATATGATGAGTATTGGAAAATCTGGATCGATTATAATAATGACACCATTTTCGATGTTGACGAATTAGTATATGATGCCGGAGCTCTAAGCAAAGTTGCTGTAAGCGGTAATATTACTATTCCAACAGGTATTAGTGGATTAAGAAGAATGAGAGTATCAATGAAATACAATGCTGCTCAAACAGCATGTG
>DMBU01000026.1 GCA_003446015.1 Bacteroidales bacterium
AAAAACGCAAATTAATGAGTTCGATATTCTTCTTCTCAATCAATTATAATTCACAAATAAACCGTAGGAAAATAATTAAAACTTGCGGGTATAATGGAAATGTACGCAATTGGTGGGGGAAATGGATGTTGCTTTCAAGTGCAAAAGACCACTCATTTCGACAGGCATTAATAAAAATAGAATCAAACTAAACTAAAGATTATAAATGGAAACACAATTTCAATATATAGTTGACTTAGCAAAGCAGTTTAATGGTTATTCCGAAAAGACGAATGATTTGTTTTCTGCAATTAATAATTTGCCTAAAAATATTATTGAAGAAATCTACAAAGAATATGGCGACCCCGACCGTAGTTTCAAACCAGTGAATTTATTGCGGGCAGAGATTTCGCGTAAACTTTTGCAAGGGGAAACAATAAGTGAGGCGCTCGTAAATGAGATCAAGGACAAAATTAGAACTAAAGATGTTGACTATTTCAATCATTACAAAGAGGGTTTCTTAAAGCAACTTCAAGATTACGAAATTTTTAAAAGAGATTTATTTGCGAATTGGCAAAAACCTTGGAGCGTTTTTCATGTCTTTTTCTATAGAGGGACAATCAAAGAAACTGTACAAAATTATTTGGAACAAATTGCAAAAGATTTACTAAGCAAACTAAATTTAAATGACTACACTTTTCATACCGTAGATTTCCAAGGTGCATCTAATTTTGGCAGCGATTATTGTTGGTTAGCTTTATACCCAATAACCAAAGAATCTCATAAAGACAGCTATCAATTTTTTGTTTGGCTAAAGGCAACACCCGAGGCAGGGCAAATTGCAGGTTGGTCAATTAAAGACCCCAAACCAAATCAGTTATTAAAAGTTCCCTCTTATGAAAAAGCTGTAGAAATTTTAAATAATAGCAAGTACGAAATTATAAAGCTTAATAAAGAAAGCAAAAACTATTTCAAGTTTTCTCCTGGAAGTCAAGCATCTGAATGGAATAATTTTTATAAAGAAGGCGTTGCTGCAATTCGATTTATTGATTTAGAAGTCGGTGATGTTTCTATGTGTAATTCAAATGCAGAAATAAACATAAAGGCTGGATTGCCACCAGATAGCCAATCAAATCAGACATGGAATCTTTGGCTTCTAAAATCAGCAAATATTGGAGACGTAGTATTTGCAAATAAAGGTGTCAATACTTGTCTGGGAATCGGAATCATAAAAAGCGATTATTATTATGATGAGAATGCTGGCGGGTATAATCATAGAAGAAAAATTGATTGGATTACAGATAAGGTTTATCAATATAAACCCAATTCATTGGACTATCCAACTGGTGGTAAATATAAAACACTATTCAGACCAGACACATTCAGTCCAACGAAAGCATGGAAATTTTTATTGGATGAATATGCAAGATTGTATCCCGAACTTGTTTCGGTGTTTGTGGATAATGATTTACTAATTGTACTTGAAGAGCCTGAGGATTTGGATAGATCTAATAAAATTCAAGGTTCAAAATTCTTACGATTTTTAAATCCACTTCTAAAAATACTAAATAAAGTTGGAGGTGAGGGAAAGCCCTCCGAAATAACAAAACAAGTAATAGCAGATTTTGATTTTTCCAAGGAAGAATTAGAGGAAAAGTCTAAAACAGGTGTACCAATTATTTATAATCAAGTTGCTTGGGCTAGAAATTATTTGAAAGATGCTGGACTTATTTCCAATGAAAGAAGAGGGATATGGGCATTAACTGAACAGGGTAAAAATAAAACACTTACTGATAAAGAAGCTTATGAATTATTTAAGTTGGTTCAGTCCAAGTTCAAAAAGCAAGACGATGAATTAAAAACAAACGATGATGTTCAACAAGAGAACTCTGATGAAATTGAACCTTTAAATTTTTGGTGGCTCAATGCAAACCCGAAAATTTGGAGCATGAGCGTTTTATGCGAAGGAGATAGAGAAACTTACACTACACACAACGAAAAAGGCAACAAACGAAGGATTTACAAATACTTTGAAGCTACCAAACCAGGTGATTTAATTATTGGTTACGAAAGCACTCCAACCAAGCAGATAAAAGCAATTTATGAAGTAACAAAAGGAATTCATAACACTGCAAATGGTGAGGAAATAGAATTTGAATTAGTCGAAAAGTTAGAAATTCCGGTTTCTTGGAATGATTTAAAAAACAATCCAGCTTTGCAAAATTGTGAAGTGTTTATTAATAATCAAGGAAGTTTATTTAGACTAACAGAGGAGGAATACGACATTATTCGTGAAATTATTGATAATAAGAACACAATATTTATAGTTGAACCATTAAAGAAATATAAGTTTTCAGAAGACACCGACAAACCTTTTATTAGCGAACCCGACTTTTTACAAACAGTTGCTTTACTTAGAAGAAAGAAGAACATTATTTTGCAAGGTCCTCCGGGAGTAGGTAAAACTTTCATTGCCCGAAAATTGGCTTATGAAATAATGCATGAGGTAAAAGATGCGAACATTGAAATGGTGCAATTTCACCAATCATATAGCTATGAAGATTTCATTCAAGGTTTAAGACCGACGCAAAAAGGTGGTTTTGATTTAAGAGACGGCATTTTTTATTCATTCTGTCAGAGAGCATTGGCACATCCAGACAGACCGTTCTTTTTCATCATTGATGAAATAAATAGAGGAAACCTGAGTAAAATATTCGGTGAATTGATGATGCTGATTGAAGCAGACAAAAGAGAAGAAAAGTTTGCCATAAAGCTAACTTATGCAGAAGATGAAGAAGACCGTTTTTATGTTCCTGAAAATCTTTACATCATTGGAACGATGAATACTGCTGATCGTTCTTTGGCAATAGTTGATTATGCTTTAAGAAGAAGATTTGCTTTTGTCACACTACAACCCGACTATGGTGAAAATTTCCGTTCATTTCTTTCAGAAAAAGAATTAACAGCTTCAATAGTTGAACACATTTGTTCATCGGTTACAAAAGTTAATAGCAAAATTAAAGAAGACATAAATCTTGGCGAAGGCTTCCAAATCGGACATAGCTATTTTTGCACATTTACCAAAGGCGAAGATGAAAACAAATGGTGGAACGAAATATTGAGTTTTGAACTGAAACCACTTCTGGAAGAAATTTGGTTTGATGAATCTGTAAGAGTTGCCGAGGTTTTAAAACAACTATCAAGGTAACTAAATTAACCGCGAAGTTCGCTAAGTTTTACGCAAAGTAAAAAAGAATTTATTTAAGAATAAATAAATCAGCAAATGACAGAAAATGAGTTGTCTAATAAAATAATTGGTTGTGCAATAAAGGTGCATACTGCGCTCGGGCCTGGTTTGTTAGAAAGTGCCTATCAAGAATGTCTTTATTATACTTTGCAACAAGAAGGACTTGATGTTGTAAAGCAAAAACCAATGCCTTTGATCTTTGAAGAAGTAAAATTGGATTGTGGATATAGAATCGACATACTAGTAGAAAACAAAGTTGTAATAGAAATTAAAAGTGTGGACTCTTTAAATGATGTTCACTTAGCTCAAACTTTAACCTATTTAAAATTAGGTGATTTTAAATTAGGTTTACTTATAAATTTTAATGTAACCTTATTAAAAAATGGAATAAGAAGAGTTGCCAATGGAATTTAAACACACGACAAATAGTAATGCTTTCTCTTTCAAACTTTGCGAAAATTCTTTGAGTTCTTTGCGGTTAAATAAAATATAATGCAAATACCGATTGAAAATATTTACTTCTTACTTTGCTATGCTTGGAATAAGCTGGACGAGAAGGAACGTGTAAATGTAAAACCTGAAGATTATACCGAATTGCTTGACCTTTTTGCAAAGGTTTTAATCAACGCGACTAAAATGCTTTTAAAAAGAGGCATTGACAAAAACTATATTGACCATACAGAAGAACTTGCAGGAGTAAAAGGGAAAGTTCAAATAAGTCAAACTTTAAAAAGCAATTTGCTTTTCAAGCAAAGAACCATTTGCGATTTTGATGATTTCTCTGCAAACATAATTTTAAACCAAATTTTAGCTTCAACAATATACAGACTCATACGAACCAAAAGTCTCGACAAGCAACTAAAAAGCGAGTTAGTTTCTCTACAAAGAATGTTATCCGGCATCGACCAAATTGAAATTACCAATGCATTATTCAAACAAGTTAGGCTGAGCAGAAATAATCATTTCTATGGTTTTGTAATGAATATTTGCCAAATCATACACGAAAGCACTTTCCCATCCGAAGAGCAAGGAAAATTTAAGTTTTCAGACTTTACAAGAGATGACAGCAAAATGAATCAACTATTTGAAGCATTCATCAGGAACTTTTACAGGATTGAACAACGGAAATATAAAACAGTTAGGAAGGAAACAATTAAGTGGCAGTTTGACAATACCGACAACGAGAGTTATCAATATTTGCCACAAATGGAGACAGACATTACTTTGGAAAATGAAAATGAAAAAATAATCATTGATGCAAAGTTTTACAGAGAGACAATGACTTTGAATTATGACAAAGAGAAAATTAAATCAGCAAATCTTTATCAGCTATTCAGTTATTTATTGAATCAACAAGATAGCAGTTTGAAAACTCAAAACGCCACAGGTATTTTAGTTTATCCTACAATTGAGACTGACTATAATTTAAACTTTAAATACAATCAACATAAAATTCAGATAAGGACAATTAACTTAAATTCAAATTGGAGAAACATTAAATCACGTTTAAAAGAAATAATTGAGCTTGAAATAATTGCAGTCTGACAGTATCGTTTAATTGCAAAATTTCAGTTTAATAATGAAATACAAATAACACCCGCTGCCCTCACTCGGCTTAATCTTCCGCCAATCGCCGGCTTGCCTGCTGCAGGAAAGGCTGATTAGGTCGCAACCAAATAATCCAAACTTCTTATAAGCGTTTTAATAATTTCGTCAATCTCATCAAAGGTAATTGTTAAAGGTGGAGCAATACGAAAACTGTTGCTGT
>DMBU01000058.1 GCA_003446015.1 Bacteroidales bacterium
GTCCTATAATTTATATTATGTTAAATAGAATTTTTAAAGAAACAGGGAGATAAAATTTACCTCCCTATTTACTTTTATATACTGTTATTCCATTTTTGCATTTATTTCTTCGTATTTATCATTCATTTTTAAACGATAATATAATGTTTTTAATGTAGACATAATACTTGTATCTTCTGGCTTTAACTCATGTGATTTTTCAATATAAGGTAATGCTTCTATAAATTTGTCGTCGGCAACTTTCTTTGCAACTTCATATTTCTTATTATCTGTAATTTTATTCGCAGCATCAGTTAGTTCAACACCTTCGTTAAAGTATAATACTCCCAAATTATAATATGCTTCAAAGAAATTTGGATCAATTTCAATTGCTTTTTTGTATTTGGCTTTTGCAGTTTCCTTATCACCGGTTTTATCGTATAAATGAGCTTCTGCAGAATAAAACTGAGGATTATTAGGATCATTTTCTCTTGCGAGTGCTAAATATTTAAATGCCTCTTCTGCATTTTCTGCTTCTAATAAATAATAATTTATTATAGCACCTAAAATATTTTGATTCTCTGGATACTTTTCAAAACCCTCTTTTAAAGTACTTAAGTAAGTTACAGTATCTCCTTTTACTTTATAACATTCTGCTAACAAAGCAATGGTTTCTCCTTCCCCGTAATTATAAGCAACTGTCTGCTTATAATACTCAATTGCTTTATCATAATTCTCAATTCGTTGTGCAGTGATTGCGGCATTGAAAATTATAGTTGTATCAATTTCTCCTTTAAAAACATCCATTTCCTTTACTTCAAGAATTTTTTCAAAATAAAGAAATGCATTTTCAAAATCTTCGGCGTTGTAAGCATCAATAGCATGCTTTATAAATGTATTGTTCGCCATTGTAATAAATTGAATATCCATTGCACTCTGAAACATATTAGCACCATCCATCTTATATGCTTTTTTAAAACTTTCAAATGCTTTTATTGATGGATTTTCACAAATGTTTGCAAAATCAGGATTTTCACTGTTTGCAATTGCATTATATACCAAGCCCTTCACATAATAAGTTTTTCCCCAATCCTTTGTTTTTTCCTGGGTTTCAGCAAATTGAATTGCTTTTAGAGCTGTGTCGAGGTTTTCTCCACTTTCAGCCCAAATCTGCGCTTTACTTACAAATTTCTTTTGTGCATCTACACTGCTAACCATCATTAGCATTGCAAAAGCAACAAATATTGTCGTTACGAATAACTTTTTCATTTTCATAATGTTTTGCTATTTAGGTTTATTAATTAATTTTTTCAAAAATAGAATATATTTGCTTGATGTCAAATTTTATACCGAAAATTAAAGCTATTCTAAAACATCATTATCTGTTTCCGGATTGTCAATTGCATCATTATCATCACTCAGGCTTTCAGGTTCAGACATAAGATCAGAAATTATTTCTGCTTCAGTTCCCTTTTGTTCCAGGACTTCGTCTTCATCTTTAGTTACCTGTGTAACAGCTGCAATCGTATCATCATTTCGTAAATTAATCAATCGAACACCTTGTGTTGCCCTTCCTGTAACTCTTAAATTTGCAACAGCAAGTCTGATTGTAATACCAGATCTGTTAATAATCATCAAATCCATATCATCGTTTACACCTTTTATAGCAATTACCTTTCCTGTTTTTTCTGTAATATTAAGAGTCTTCACTCCTTTTCCTCCCCTGTTGGTAATCCTGTAATCTTCAATACTTGAGCGTTTACCATAACCTTTTTCCGAAACAACAAGTATTTCATGATCAGATTCTTCAACCCAAACCATACCAATTACTTCGTCGTCTTTCTTACTCAGGCTGATACCTCGCACTCCCGCTCCTGTTCTACCAATAGACCTTACATTTTGCTCATTAAATCGTATTGCTTTACCTTCGCGTGTTGCTAAAATAATATCACTTTTTCCATCGGTTAACTTAGCTTCAAGTAAAATATCCCCTTCTTTAATGGTAATTGCATTTACACCATTTTGTCGTGGACGCGAATATGCTTCAAGGGCAGTTTTCTTGATTATACCTTTTTTAGTACACATCACAATATAATTATTCTCGATGTATTCCTTATCATCAAGATTCTGAACATTGATAAATGCCCTAACATTATCGTCAGGCTCAATGTTAATTATATTTTGAATAGCTCTACCTTTAGTATTTTTAGCTCCTTCAGGAATCTGATATACTTTTAACCAGAAACATTTTCCTCCTTCAGTAAAAAATAACATGGTATTATGCATGGATGCAATAAACATGTATTCAAGAAAATCTTCATCTCTTGTTGTACTACCTTTCGATCCTACTCCACCCCTGTTTTGGGTTCTGAATTCAGTCACTGGTGTACGTTTTATATATCCCATATGCGAAATGGTTACGACCATATCTTCATCGGCATAGAAATCTTCCGGATTGAATTCGCCTTCGTCCGGTACAATTTCGGTTCTTCTCCCATCACCGTAAGTTTCTCTGACCTCAATAAGCTCATCTTTAATAATTTGCATTCTAAGAGATTCGTCTTCCAGAACGGTTTTCAGATAAGCAATTAATTTCATTAATTCAGCGTACTCTTCTTTGATCTTGTCTCTTTCAAGCCCGGTAAGTTTTTGCAATCTCATATCTAAAATTGCCTTAGCCTGAATCTCGGAAAGCTCAAACTTGCTCATTAGTCCATCCTTAGCCTCTTCCGGTGTTTTTGAAGCCCTTATTAATGCAATAACTTCATCTAAATGATCCAGTGCTATTAATAAACCTTCTAAAACATGTGCTTTCTTTTCTGCTTGATCTAATTCGTATTGAGTTCTTCGGATAACAACTTCATGACGATGCTCTACAAAGTACTGTATCAGTTGTTTAACATTAAGTACTTTAGGTCTTCCTTTAACTAAAGCAATGTTATTTACACTAAATGATGTTTGAAGCTGTGTATATTTAAAAAGCTTATTTAATACCACATTTGCGATGGCGTCTTTACGAATTTCATACACGATACGCATTCCATTTCGATCCGACTCATCATTTAAATTTGAGATCCCCTCAATTTTCTTTTCATTAACCAGTTCGGCAGTCTTACGTATTAATTCTGCCTTGTTAACCATGTAAGGAATTTCTGTAACAATAATCCTTTCTCTGCCATTGGCCTCTGTTTCAATCTCCGTTTTAGAACGGATTACAATTCTTCCCCTACCAGTTTCAAAAGCATCCTTGATGCCCTGATAACCATATATAATTCCTCCGGTTGGAAAATCAGGAGCTTTTATATGCTGCATCAATTCCGAAATCTCAATGTCATTGTTGTCAATGTAAGCGATTATTCCATTAATCACTTCGGTTAAATTATGAGGTGGCATATTTGTAGCCATACCTACAGCTATTCCGGATGCTCCATTAATTAACAAATTGGGGATACGTGTAGGTAAAACCGTTGGCTCCTCAAGCGAGTCATCGAAATTAAGCTGAAAATCTACGGTATTTTTATCCAGATCACGAAGAACTTCTTCAGAAATCTTTTTTAATCGTGCTTCGGTGTAACGCATTGCTGCAGGGCTGTCACCATCAACTGATCCAAAGTTACCTTGTCCGTCAACCAATGGGTAACGCAATGACCAGGGTTGAGCCATTCTAACCATAGCTTCATAAACGGAGGAATCACCATGAGGGTGATACTTACCGAGCACCTCTCCTACAATTCTTGCTGATTTTTTATACGTTTTGTTTGATGCCAATCCTAAATCAGACATTCCAAACAAAACCCTTCTGTGTACAGGTTTAAATCCATCTCTTACATCTGGTAATGCCCTCGAAACAATAACCGACATTGAATAATCAATGTACGCCGACTTCATTTCTTCTTCAATATTTATTTTAACTATTCGTTCTCCTTCTGCCATATATCAAGGTATTTAGTTATTTTTTTTATCGTTTTAGAAAATTCATACAAAAGTACTAAAATAGCCTTTTTAAAACGAATATTCTCATGTTATAATTGCGATTTTTCAACATAAATCTGTTTATAACAAAGCCTATTTATTAACAATTTTTATAAACATTATTTTGGCTTCCTAAACAAGTTGATTATTAATTTGTTTTAAGATTAATAGCGAATGATTTAAATTTATTTTAACTTGTATTTTCATTATAAATAACAGAATTGATTTATTTATTTTATTTTTAAGTACTCTTATATTACTTTTGTTAAATCTAATACGTAAAGGTTAATCCTTAAAAACATTTAAAAACTCATATGGACGCAAAATTTTCACAAAGAATAAAAGATGTTTTGAGTTACAGTAAAGAAGAAGCTGTTAGACTTGGCAATGCTTATATCGGAACAGAACATCTGTTATTAGGCATTTTAAGGGATGGTGAAGGCATAGCAATTTCAGTTCTCGAAAATTTAAATATAGATCTAAACAAACTAAAAAAGTCTATTGAATTCAGAATCAGATCCGAAGAAAACTTAAAAATTGCCGACACGGATAATATCCCCCTGTTTAAAACAGCCGAAAGAGCATTAAAGCTGGTATATCTCGAAGCAAAATCTTTCAATAGCGCAACAATAAATACTGGTCATCTTTTATTATCAATTTTAAAAGATGAGAATAGTGTGGTTACTCAAATATTGGAAGAACAACATATTGATTATCAAAGCATACGAACTGAAATGGAAAATCATCAACCTGAAGTAAAGGCCGAATTTGAAGACGAAGAAAACGAAATGCCTTTTGGTACATCTAAAGGTGGTGGGGGTTCTACTCCACAAGGCCAAAAATCAAAATCTGAAACACCTGTTCTTGATAACTTCGGTATAGATTTAACAAAAGCAGCAGAAGATAATGCTTTGGATCCAATCGTTGGTCGCGAAAAAGAAATTGAGCGTTTAGCACAAATTCTAAGTCGCAGAAAGAAAAACAATCCTGTTCTTATAGGTGAACCAGGCGTTGGTAAATCTGCTATTGTTGAAGGATTAGCTTTACGAATTATTCAACGTAAAGTTTCCAGAGTACTTTTCGATAAAAGAGTAATAACTCTTGATTTAGCATCAATAGTTGCTGGCACAAAATATCGTGGTCAGTTTGAAGAGCGAATGAAAGCAATATTAAATGAGCTTGGAAAATCTACCAACATCATTTTATTTATTGATGAGATTCATACCATTGTTGGTGCTGGTGGAGCAACAGGATCACTGGATGCTGCAAATATGCTTAAACCTGCACTGGCACGAGGAGAAATTCAATGTATCGGAGCAACTACCTTAGACGAATACAGACAACATATAGAGAAAGATGGAGCTTTAGAAAGAAGATTCCAAAAAATTATGGTAGATCCTACCAGTCCTGAAGAAACGGTAGAAATATTACATAACATTAAAAGCCGGTACGAAGATCATCATAATGTAAATTACACCGATGATGCTATTGAAGCTTGTGTAAAACTTACCATGCGTTACATTAGCGACCGTCACCTGCCAGATAAAGCGATTGATGCTTTAGATGAATCTGGCTCGAGAGTGCATATCTCAAACATCGTTGTTCCAATTAAAATTATTGAAATTGAAAAACAAATCGAAAATGTACGATTGGAGAAGATTGCAGCTGTAAAAAATCAGAATTTTGAACTTGCAGCAAATTTCAGAGATAGTGAAAAGAAATTGATGGATGCACTCGACAAGGAAAAAGATACCTGGGAAAAAGAATTGGTTAAAAATCGTGAAACGGTTTCAGAAGAAGAAGTGGCCCAGGTTGTTGCAATGATGACAGGTGTTCCCGTTCAGCGTATTGCCCAGGCTGAAGGTAATCGCTTAATGAAGATGGGCGACGAATTAAAGAAAAACGTAATTGGTCAGGATGAAGCTATTGTTAAAATCGTTAAATCAATACAAAGAAATCGTGCTGGCTTAAAAGATCCTAATAAACCGATTGGATCGTTTATATTCCTGGGTCCTACCGGAGTCGGTAAAACACAGCTTGCAAAAATACTTGCTCTTTATTTATTCGATAGCATCGACAATTTAATAAGAATGGACATGAGCGAATATATGGAGAAGTTCTCGATTTCGCGTTTAGTTGGAGCTCCTCCCGGATATATTGGCTATGAAGAAGGAGGCCAATTAACTGAAAAGGTCCGACGTAAACCTTATTCTGTTATTTTACTTGATGAAATTGAAAAGGCTCATCCTGATGTATTTCATTTATTGCTTCAGGTTCTGGATGAAGGTCAGCTTACCGATAGTTTAGGACGCAGAGTTGATTTTAGAAACACAATCATTATCATGACATCGAATATTGGAAGCCGTCAGTTAAAAGATTTCGGTCAGGGAGTTGGTTTTTCTACAAGAGCAAAACAAGAATCGTCGAGCCAACATGCAAAGAGCGTAATACAGAATGCACTAAAACGTTCGTTTGCACCAGAATTTATTAATCGATTAGATGATATTGTTATTTTTAATTCATTAAGCAAAGAACATATTTACAAAATAATTGACATTGAATTAAAAGGATTGTATAGCAGGATTCAAACTCTTGGTTACGATATTGAACTAACTGTTACTGCAAAAGATTATGTTACTGAAAAAGGTTTTGATCCTGATTTTGGTGCTCGTCCATTGAAAAGAGCAATCCAGAAATATCTGGAGGACCCAATGGCCGAAGCTATTATAAAATCATCACTTAAACAGGGAGATATTCTTTTGGTTGATTACGATAAGGAAAAAGACGAAATCACCATTAATGTAAAAAAGAAAGCTAAAGCTGCTCTCCCGAAAGGTGAAAAAGAAAAACTGAAAGAGAAAGAATCTGAATAAATAAACAAAGCCTTACTTTTAGTGTTAATAGTAAGGTTTTTTTAATTTAAATTATATAATTACAATGGAAAAGAATAATTCAAAAGTGACCTTTAAAGGAAATCCTGTTACGCTAATAGGAAATGAAATTAAACTTAATGATAAAGCAGTAAATTTTACTGTATTAAATAATGGTTTACAAGAAGTTAAACTTTCTGATTTTGATGGTAAAGTAAAGATCCTTTCTTTATTTCCATCTATCGATACAGGTGTTTGTTCCAAACAGGCACATACATTTAACCACGAAGCCGCAAATTTAAGCAAGGATATAGTAATTCTGGCAATTTCAAATGATTTACCATTTGCATTAAATCGTTTCTGTGGTGCTGAAGGAATAACGAATTTGGTTACCTTGTCTGATCATAAGAATCTTGATTTTTCAACTAAATATGGTTTTCTGATTGAAGAACTACGCTTATTGGCAAGAGGTGTTGTTGTTATAGATAAAAACAATGTTGTTAAATACGTTGAATATGTTCCTGAAGGAACTCACGAACCTGATTATGAAAGTGCTATTAGTGCGGCAAAAAAATTAGTATAGAATATTAAACCGGGTAATTCCGGTTTTTTTATTCAACATCCCCGGTCAGATCAAAATCATCGGCCGACTTTATTCTTACCATATAAAAACTGCCAACTCGAAGATTTTTATTTTTTGATTTTACGATAACTTCATTATCAACATCCGGCGAGTCAAACTCAGTGCGTCCTATATAATAATCTCCCTCTTTTCTATCAATAATAACTTTAAACAACTTCCCTATCTTATTATTATTTAAATCATTAGAAATACTTCTTTGTACCTCCATAACTTCGTCCATACGAGATTGTTTTATGGACAATGGTATACTGTCTGTAAAGTTTCTGGCAGCATAGGTATTTTCTTCCTCTGAATAAGTAAAAACTCCTAAACGCTCAAACCGGGCAAATTTAACAAACTCAATTAATTCATTGAAATCTTCATCCGTTTCGCCCGGATGACCAACTAATAGCGTTGTGCGCAATGCCATTTCAGGAATTTCTTTTCTGAAATAATTAATCAGGTTGTAGGTTTGTTCTTTGGTTATTCCACGACGCATATTTTTTAAAATCTTATCGCTAATATGCTGAACCGGAATATCGAGATACTTACAAATAGTTGGCTTTGATTTCATGATCCTAATTACATCTTCCGGAAACTTAGCAGGAAAAGCATAATGCAATCGAAGCCATTTTAAACCTTTTAAGTCCGATAAGCGATCAATTAATTCACCAAGTTTAAACTCTTTATAAATATCTAAGCCATAATAGGATAAATCTTGTGCAATAAGAATAATCTCTTTTACTCCCTTACTAATCAGAAACTCTGCTTCTGTAATAATTTCGTCCATTGGTCTGGAACGATGTTTCCCTTTTATTAATGGAATAGCGCAAAATGAGCATGTTCTATCGCAACCTTCTGATATTTTTAAATATGCATAATGTTTAGGTGTAGTTAACAATCTTTCACCCATAAGCTCTTCTTTGTAATGCGCTCCTATTGATTCTGTTAGTTCTTTCAAATTATAAACACCAAAAAATTTATCAACAAGAGGTATTTCTTTTTCTAATTCCTGCTTATATCTTTCAGATAAACATCCAAAAACAATAAGCTTTTCAATTTTATTTGTTTGTCGTAAATCTTCGAACTGTAAAATAGTTTCTATGGATTCCTGTTTGGCATCGTTGATAAAACCGCAAGTGTTAATAATAACAATCTCTGAATGCTCATTTGAGTCGTGAACTACGCGATAACCATTCGATTCCAGCTGCCGCATCAGAGATTCAGAATCAACCAAATTTTTTGAACAGCCTAATGTTATAATATTTACCTTCTTTATGCCCTTTGTCTTCATATCAAAAAAAATAAAACCTGATGGACAAGACTCAACAGGCTTATGTATACATAAAACTATTTTGTTTATTTCGAAAAAAGAGAATCAACAAATTCCTTTTTATTAAATATTTGAAGATCTTCCAGACCTTCACCTATTCCTATATATTTTACCGGTATTTTAAATTGATCAGAAATTCCAATAGCAACACCACCTTTTGCAGTACCATCAAGTTTTGTTAAAGCAAGAGCTGTAACATCAGTAACATTTGTGAATTGCTTCGCTTGCTCAAAAGCATTTTGGCCTGTTGATCCATCCAAAATAAGCAATATTTCGTGCGGTGCATCAGGAATTACCTTTTGCATTACCTTTTTTATTTTACCAAGTTCATTCATCAAGTTTACTTTATTATGCAAACGACCCGCTGTATCAATAATTACTATATCAGCATTATTAGCTTTAGCCGATGCCAGGGTATCATAGGCTACAGAAGCCGGATCAGAACCCATATCCTGTTTTACTATTGGAACACCAACCCTGTCGGCCCAAATTGTTAACTGATCTACTGCAGCAGCTCTAAATGTATCGGCAGCTCCTAAGTATACCTTTTTACCTAAATTTTTGAACTGGTAAGCCAATTTCCCAATTGTTGTAGTTTTACCTACTCCATTTACTCCAACAACCATAATGACGTATGGTCCATTCTTCGAATTGAATGATAGGTCAATATCACTGTTGTTTTCTTCTAACAATAAGGCAATTTCCTCTTTAAGAATAACATTTAGTTCTTCAGTGCCAAGATATTTTTCGTTGGATACCCTGTTTTCAATTCGTTTAATAATTTTTAAGGTAGTATCAACTCCTACATCAGATGAAATTAAAACTTCTTCAAGCCTATCCAGCACATCATCGTCAACTTTTGATTTACCAACAACAACCCGTGATAATTTCTTAAAAACACTCTCTTTTGTTTTTTCAAGTCCTTTATCAAGAGTTTCCTTTTTCTCTTTTGAAAAAATTCCGAACGTACCCATGAATAATAAATTAATCTGATTTAATATCTTTTTTCAGGCATGCCTATCAAGCGTTAAAATTAATACAAAATAGTGAATGCTAAAATAAAAAAAGCCTTCTTTTAGTAAGAAAGCTTTTTATATATAAAACTTTTAATGAATTATTTCTTAGCGAAGAATTCTTTGATTTCCTCGTTACGTACCATTTCTTGTACATATTGGAATCCGCCTTTTTCAGATTTTACCATTTTAATACATTTGGTAAAAGTTCTTCCGGCACCTTTTTGTAAACTTGCAACTACTTTCTTTGCCATGATCTAATTATTTAATTTCTTTATGTACTGTCACTTTTTTAAGAATAGGGTTATATTTCTTTAACTCCATTCTTTCAGTGGTATTTTTCTTATTCTTTGTTGTAATGTATCTTGAAGTTCCAGGTTTTCCTGATTCTTTATGCTCAGTACATTCCAATATAACCTGAATTCTATTACCTTTTTTCGATGCCATTTTCTAGCCCCCCCTTGTTTTAATAGTTAGCGATAAAGCCGTTTTCTTTAGCTTCTTTTAAGGCAACTTTTAAGCCTTTTTTTGTTATAGTTCTGATACCCGAAGCTGAAACTTTTAAAGTTACCCAACGATCTTCTTCTTCAAAATAAAATTTCTTATTCATCAAGTTTGGGTAAAATCTTCTTTTAGTTCTCCTCTTTGAGTGGGAAACATTGTTTCCTACCATTACTTTCTTTCCAGTTATTTGACAGATTTGTGACATTTTTATTTCGATTTTTTTTATCTCTTTTTCTCAAATAGATCGCAAAATACGTGATTTTTATCCAATTATTCAAATATATTTATAAAAAAATTTCAAAAAATTACATTTCTTTTCCTAATATTAGCTTTTGTAGCATATTCAGAGCTGTTAAAGAAGCACTTTGAATATTTCTACCCCGATGATCACCAAATACAAATTTCTTTGAAAAGACTCTTTTCCCATTTGAAACTGCAATCCAGGTTGTGCCGACAGGTTTTTCTTCTGTTCCTCCTGAAGGTCCTGCAATTCCTGATGTTGCAATTGCAAAGTCTGTATGAAACAAGTTTCGCACACCTTCAGCCATTTCTTCAACCACCTCTTTACTTACTGCCCCGTAATGATCTATTTTACTTTTATTTACAGATAAAATATTCTCTTTACTTTTATTTGAATAAGTCACTACTCCACCTGAAAAGTATTCAGAACTACCGGGGATTGAGGTAATTAAATGAGCTATATTTCCACCTGTACAGCTCTCTGCGACACTTAACGTTTGATTATACTTAATAAGCAGCTTCCCTAAAACTTCCTCTATTTTCTCAGAATCAAATCCGCAAATTAAATCAGGAATAAGTTTTTCAAGTTTTTGCACCTGCTCGCTGATAATTTCTTCCAGGTAACTTTGATCTTTCCCTTTTGCTGTTAATCTAAGCTTTATTAAACCAGGCGAGGGCAAATATGCCAATGAAATGGCTTCGGGTAAGGCAGCTTCCCAATCTTCAAGGAATTCTGCTAATTTAGATTCAGGCCATCCTTGTGTTAATATTACTTTATGAATAATATGAATATCGCTCTTCTTTTTTGTCAATTCCGGAAGGATTGAGTTGTTCATCATTTCCTTCATCTCGAAAGGAACACCGGGCATTGATATAAATATACAGTTGTCCTGCTCGAACCACATACCTGGAGCAGTTCCTATTTTATTCTGAACTACCTTACAAGTCTCCGGAACATCTGCCTGCCTGATATTTCGTTCATTCATAAAAGCTTTTCGTTTAATCACAAATTGCTCCACATGATTTAAAACTTCTTTATTCTGAACCAGCTTAGTATTAAAATATTCGGCTAATGCTTTTTTAGTAATATCATCGTCTGTAGGTCCTAAGCCTCCTGTAATTAGAACAATATCAGCAAGTTGTTTGGCATTATCCAAAGCTTTAAATATTTCCTCCTTTTTATCTGATATTGAAGTTATTCTAATAATATCAATACCGATTAAATTTAATTTATTTGCCATCCAGGCTGAATTTGTATCAACGGTTTGTCCAATAAGAATCTCATCGCCAATGGTAATTATTTCTGCATTCATGTTACTTATTGAATTTTTCGATGAATTTTAATCGTTGTAAAAGTGTTGGATGTGAGTAATTAAAAAAAACATACAATGGATGCGGTGTTAAGTTCGAAAGATTATTAACAGAAAGTTTTTTTAATGCATCTTGTAAATAAATCCCTTTATAATTTTCAGATGCAAACTGATCGGCTGCATACTCATTCTTTCGCGAAATAACATTCATAAACAATCCTATGATTGTTGATATCGGGCTATATAAAAATCCAAATGTTATTAATCCTAAATGGAAACTTGGAATAGTTGAGCCCAGAGCTTTTGATAAATCCGGATTTCCAACAAAAAGAGATAATATATAAAAGGTAAGTCCTGTTTGCAATATTGAAGAAAAAAGAGAGCTTAAGGTGTGTTTTTTCTTATAATGACCAATTTCGTGTGCTAATACAGCCACTATTTCTTCCTTATTTAATTTCTCTATTAAAGTATCAAATAATACTATTTTCTTTTTCTTTCCTAATCCACTGAAATAAGCATTCGCTTTAGTACTTCGTTTCGAACCATCCATTACAAATACATTATCCAGCTTAAAATCTACCCCAATACAAAATGAAGTAATTGCATCTTTTAGATCACCATCTTCAAGTGGTTTTAACTTATTGAATAAAGGAACTATTAACGAAGTATAAAACATGGTCATGAAAAGGGTAAACAGACTAACAACAATCCATGCATAAATCCAGAAAAAATCTCCTACGCTATTATAAAACCAAATGATTAAGGATATTAAGCCCCCACCTATTAATGCAGCAATAATCCATCCTTTTATTTTATCAAAAACAAAAGTTTTTACACTTGTTTTATTGAATCCAAATCGTTCTTCAATGATAAAAGTATCGTAAATAGAAAAAGGTATGTGAACAATATCTGATGCAAACATGATAATTCCAAAGAAGATCAAAGCAACTAAAATAGGATTTGAAGAATATGAACGAGCAAAACTATCGATTAAAGCAAAACCTGAAAAATACAGGAATACCAGTATTAGGATTAAATTGAAGCTACTCGTTAGTATTGAAAACTTATGATTAACCCTATCATAGTCTTGTGATTTTTTATACTTTTCAGTGTCATATATCCCTTCCAGTTCAGATGGAAGATGAGAACTCCTTTTGGTGGCGTTTAAGTAATCAAGAAACTGCTCAAGAATATAATCAAATACAAGAATACCAATAATAACATAAAAGATGATTTGGTACATGCCGTTATTAATTTAAAATAGTGTCCAAAATTAATAAAAAGCATCTGATTTATTCGATTTACATGAACTAATAAATCTGTTTTTGGAGTTTGTTTAGATCTTCCTGTCTACTTTTTAATAATGAAATGTAGTAACGTGTCCTTGGTTTATTTTTAATACTGTTTGATTTCACCGCCCATTTAATTGCCAGATCAAGCTTGCCAGTTATTTCGCTTGCCAATGCCATATTAAATGATGCTCTGCTTGCAATTTCCTTATCAATGTTGTCTGCATAGCTTATCCATATATCTGAAGCTTTTTCCCATTCATTATTTTCTGCATATTGAGCTGCAACTTCAAAATCCTTGTTCCCTAAATGAAAATAATATCTATATTCTGATTGCCAGCCGGGAAATATTCTTTTTGCATAATCTGCTGCAGCAAAATAACTTGTTTCACGAATTGATCGTTCAATACTTGGCATTTTTTTCTCTGCTTCTACTTTTGAATAAGCTCGTACATCCCAAAGTAGAGTATCATTATAATAGTATTGATCAAGTCTTCGTTTTTCGACTAAATCAAAAACACTCCAATACACATTAACAGCGAGTTCACGATATTTATAGTATTCTGCAGGAACATAACTATATTCAATATAGATATCACTTGTCATTGAAAGATTTAATGAATCAAGAACAATAAATATATCCGCATTAGTGTTACCAGATATTTTCTCAAGATATAACCATGATATAGTATCTAATTTGTACAATTTTTCTTTTTCAGGAAAACCTTTTACATATAAAAAATTTGTAGAATCAACTCCAACAGATAATTGAATCGCATCCATAAAACCCAGGCTCATCTCCTCGGTTATAATTTTATAAAGTAATGTATCTGTTTTTTCATCATGATTTATATCTGAAGCCAGATTAATAAAAACTATTTTATTAAAATTACCCGGAAAATCAATCTTAGCTGGAATAATAGTTTCAATTTGAATTGCTTTATACGGTTGGCAACTTTGAAATAGGCTTATACCTAACACTATGAAAATAAGTAAACGATATTTCATGAATAAATATTTTAACATTTTTATATGATAACTCTAATTAATTAAAAATATTTCAATTACAAAAATAATACCATATCTAAATAAAAAAGGCACTTATTTTGTTAATAAGTACCTGTATTTTATTCTTGCTATTTTCGAATTAGGTATTCATTGCACCACAAACATTAATAACCTGACCACTAACATAGCTTGATAAATCTGAAGCTAAAAATAAGGTTGTATTCGCAACATCTTCGGGAGTTCCCCCACGACGCAATGGTATCTGTTGTTCCCAGGCCTTACGCACATCTTCTGGCAGTTTGGCTGTCATCTCTGTAATAATAAAACCCGGAGCAATTGCATTGCAACGAATATTTCTGGAACCAACTTCCTTAGCAACCGATTTTGTAAATCCGATTATTCCTGCCTTAGATGCTGAATAATTTGACTGACCTGCATTACCACTTACTCCAACAACTGAACTCATGTTAATAATAGATCCTGATTTTTGTTTCAACATGAATTTTTGAGCGGCCTTCGTAAAGTTAAAAACAGACTTTAGATTTACTGAAATTACTGTATCCCATTGTTGTTCGGTCATTCTCATCATTAAGGTATCCATGGTTATACCTGCATTATTAACCAAAATATCGATACTTCCAAATTCAGCCTGAATTTCATCAACAAGATTCTGAGTTTCTTCGTATTTACTCGCATCAGAAGCATATCCTTTTGCTTTTACACCTAATGCCTGAAGTTGCTTTTCCACTTCAATTGCAACATCGTTATATACTAAATCGGTAAATGCTATGTTAGCACCTTGTTCAGCCAATTTTATAGCTATAGCCTTACCGATACCTCGTGCAGCACCAGTAATTATAGCAGTTTTTCCTTCTAATAATTTCATAAAATCTAATTTTAATGATTAAATCCAGTTAACAAAAATAAGGATTCTATGTTTATAAATGCAACAAAAAAAGCATGATAAGCTCTGTAAAAGAATAAATAACTAAAGAAATCATCCTTATAATTATTAATGACAGTCCATTTCAGGAAATTTCATCACAACTTTGAATATATTTGAAAAGTTTTAAAAAATGATTTTTTTTTCATACATTGTGAGCTTGTATTAATGATATAACAGGAGAATCTATTCATTGCAAGTACCTAACATCAAAATATTTCGGAACATGAAAATTAAGATGAATTTAAAAACAAAGATGCTTATCTATATTTTAACAGCATCTTTAATTATTTATGCGCTGGCATTAGGTTATGTAAGTTTAAAACTGAACAGCATAGCATTTGATAATGCCAAAAATCTCACCAATACATATGCGCGAGAATATGCAAATTATACCAAAGCCGATTTAAGTGTTGATATGAATATGACTCGTGCCTTAGCACATGTTTCGAAGGTATATAAGAATCTCCCTCCCGATCAGATGAAAGCAATCTTAAACGAAATGCTTGAACATCTAATTGTTGAAAACCCCAATTTCCTTTCAACATGGTTCAACTGGGAGCTAAGTGCTATTTGGCCGGATTGGAAAAAACCTTACGGACGATTAAGGCTGACCTATTATAGACTAGATGGGCAGATTTCTTATAAAGAAGAAATTATTGATACAATACCGGGATTTACAAAAGGTGCGTATTATGACATGTTAGAGAAACAGCAGGAGTATGTGATGGATCCTTACACCTTTACCTATCAGGAAGGTGAAGAAGCTGTTCTTGAAACAAGTGTAGCTGTTCCTATTATTATTGATGGTGTATCTGTTGGTGTTGCCGGGTTTGATCTCTTATTACAACGTTTTCAGGATTTAATAAAAGAAATTCACCCTATTGAGGGAAGTTATGCATTTTTAATAGCGTATAACGGACAATTTGTTGCACATGATAATGAAGAATTGGTTGGAGAATTCATTCAAAATTACGCAGGGGATAATATAGATATTTTGGATTTAATACAGAATGGAAAAGAATTCGAAAGTGCGCGAAAAGGTTTAGATGGGAAAGACTACTGGACCTCATATGCACCGGTTTATATAGGTAATTCTCCTACTCCCTGGTCATTTGGGTTCGCAGTACCTGTTGATGTCATAATGGCTAAAGAAAAAGCTACTTTAAGAAGATCAATAATGGTTGGTATTGCTGGTTTATTGTTAATTGCGCTTATTATTTGGATTATTGCGCATAGCATTTCACGTCCCGTAATTAAAACAACAGCTATTTTAAGTGATTTAGCAAAAGGTGATATAGACGAAAGCAAAAAAATAGATGTTAAATCAAAGGATGAAATTGGAGAAATGGGCCAATCTGTTAATACGCTTATCGATGGATTAAATAAAACAGCAGAATTTGCCCGTGAAATTGGTAAAGGAAATTTAGAAAAAGAATTTGATTTATTAAGTGATAAAGATGTTCTTGGAATATCTCTTCTTGAAATGCGTAAAAGCCTTAAAATTGCTAAAGAACAAGAGGCTCAGCGAAAACTCGAAGATCAAAAACAAAATTGGGCTACTCAGGGTTTAGCCAAATTTGGTGAAATACTTCGTCAGAACAATGACGATATGCATGAATTTTCGTACCATATTATTAGTAACCTTGTAAAGTATATTGATGCCAACCAGGGTGGTATATTTATGCTTAATGACGATGATAAAAATGATGTGTATATTGAACTTTTATCTTTTTACGCGTACGAAAGACGCAAATACATGGAAAAAAGAATTGAAGTTGGTGTTGGTTTAATTGGAAGATGCGTTAAAGAGCAAAAAACAATTTATATGACAGATTTACCTGATGAGTATATAAATATTACATCAGGATTAGGACAATCCAGACCAAACGCTTTATTAATTGTTCCATTAAAAGTGAACGATCAGATATTTGGAGTGGTTGAGCTGGCAGGATTTAATCAATTTGAAGATCATGTTATCAAATTTGTAGAAGAAGTTGGTGAGAGTATTGCATCTACAATTTCTACTACAAAGATAAATATAAGAACAAGTCAGTTACTTGAACAATCTCAACAACAAAGTGAGGAAATGGCTGCACAGGAAGAAGAAATGCGTCAAAACATGGAAGAATTACAGGCAACGCAGGAAGAGGCCGGACGAAGAAGTTTCGAGATGCAGGGATTGCTTGATGCGTTGAATTCAGCTAACCTGGTAATAGAATACGATTTAGAGGGGAATATTATTGCAGTAAACGATAACTATCTTCAACTTGTTGGAACCACCCGTGATCAATTGATAGGAACACACCATACTGAACATATGGAGTTAACAAAAACTCAAGAAAAGGAAATTGAGCAATTCTGGATTGATTTAAGAAATGGTCTCTCTAAAAAAGAAACTGATCATGTTGAATTTAGTGGAAAAAAATATATTTTTGTAGCAACATATACACCTATCCTTGACGAGAATGGTAGTCCAATAAAAGTACTTAAAATTGCTACTGATATTACAGAATTTAACAAAGCCAAATAGAAAACCAACTATTAAGCTTAACAAAAAACCCGAAAGAAAATCTTTCGGGTTTTTAATTCGTTTTTTTTAAGATCTTATCTAAAACTTATTCCTAAACCTGCACTTGCAACTGAATAATTCGCATAGGTGTAATCGAAGTTAATGGTAACAACAGCAAACTTTAATCTGAATCCGGCATTAAAACGAGGTTTTGTTGCACTACCATCACTATTTTTAATTGTAATGTCAATAGGATCAGATAAAGCAGTTGCATCCGAAATTTCTAGTTGTCCTGTAGTATTATTTATTACTTCTGGGAATGGATAATTACCATTTAATTGTAATGTTGAAGTTGAAGAACTAATACCAACTCCTCCATAAATACAGATTATCTTGAAATCACCTGAAACTATTATATTAGCTGTTATATTGCTTACGTCAAACAACATTTCCTGATTATCATAAAATCCGGGAATGTCAAGTACGATATCTCCACTTTTTATAATTCCCATATCTTCATATGCTGAAGGTTGAAAACTTAATGCTGTAGTAGATTTAAGTTTAGTATAACCACCCTGAAATGTAAGGTCAAACAAGGGGAGTTTATTAACTGCAGGAATCCATTGTTTTATACTGTGTTTAAGACCTACTCCCCATAAACCCATTTTACTTCCATTGCCCCACTCAATATCTGGCGAATATCTAAAATTCAGTTCTGTTTCTTTTACCAAACCAACACCCAATTGAATCATAGGCATTGGAGTATAAGCAAAACCAGTCCCTTTTGGTAGGTTGAAACTGGTAACAGGAATATCAACTCCTAAAATATCCTGATTATATGTAACTTGTTGTCCTGCTGTATTCTTTCCAGCTGCAGTTGAAGATTTATCGCCTGTAACATCAACGGTAAGTCCATTTGCAGGATCACCTAGGTTTAAGTCATTGGCATCATAACTTTGATCCGAGATAGGTATAATCGCTAAATTAAAAGATACTGTAAGATCAAAACCTCCTAATTTATGTGGTTTGGCAGTATTGTACCATCCAGTGCTTAATCCAGCTCCCATACCATTAGCATATGGAGATAAATAAGCTTCAAATATTTTTTTTGCATCATCCTCACCAGTAGATAAAACTTGACCTAATTGCCCGAATTGTGCAAAAACTTGACTTGTAAACAGCAATACAATTGCTGTTATATAAAGTTTACTTCTTAATTTATTCCTTTTCATAGATATTAATTTATAGGTTAATTTTTATTAAGACATTGTTATAAACTCAAGATGCAAAAAACATCATAAAGGTTTCATAAAAATAGGAAAAGCCTTTTAATTGATCAACAAAATTTATTAATTGTACACTAATCTTGTAGAAATGTTCAATTTACGTATTTTTACAAAATAGTAATACATAATTCATTTATGTCAATAAATCAGCCCTTAGCAGATAGAATGCGACCTAAAACCCTGGATGAATATATAGGCCAGAAACATTTAGTTGGAGAAAATGCTATTTTACGTAAAGCAATTGAATCAGGTAATATTCCCTCATTCATATTATGGGGACCTCCCGGTGTTGGTAAAACAACTTTGGCAAAAATTGTAGCGAATCAGCAAAACAGACCTTTTTTTACATTAAGTGCTGTTCATTCTGGGGTAAAAGATGTGCGTGAAACCATTGAGAAAGCAAAAAAACAACAGTTTTTTGATGCTCCTAACCCAATTTTGTTTATTGATGAAATTCATCGTTTTAATAAATCGCAGCAGGATTCCCTTTTATCGGCTGTGGAGCAAGGTATAATTATACTCATTGGTGCAACAACAGAAAACCCATCTTTTGAAGTTATCTCTCCACTCCTTTCCCGAACACAGATTTATGTTCTAAAATCACTTGAGAAGGAAGATTTAATTGAGCTCATAAACAGAGCGTTAAAAGAAGATATATATCTTAAAGAATCAAAAATTAAAATAAAAGAATATGAATCGCTGCTTCGTTTCTCGGGTGGTGACGCAAGAAAATTATATAATACTCTTGAACTAGTTGTAAATACAGAGAAAGCGAAATCTGATAAAAAAATCACAATTACAAATGATATTGTTATTGAGATTTTGCAGCAAAATATTGCTAACTATGATAAAAATGGTGAACAACATTATGATATCATATCCGCATATATTAAATCAATACGGGGTAGCGATCCAAATGCAGCTGTCTATTGGCTTGCCAGGATGATTGAAGGCGGTGAAGACCCTAAATTTATTGCTCGCAGGTTATTAATTCTTGCATCAGAAGATATTGGTCTGGCTAACCCTAATGCATTATTGCTTGCCAATAGTTGCTTCGATGCAGTGAATAAAATTGGCTGGCCAGAATCAAGAATTATTTTATCGGAAGCTACAATTTACCTTGCTACATCAGCTAAAAGTAATTCTGCTTATCAAGCTATTAATGATGCACAAGCACTTGTAAGAAAAACAGGGGATTTGCCTGTTCCTTTGCATATTAGAAATGCCCCAACAAAACTAATGAAAGATATTGGTTATGGTAAGGATTATAAATACGCACATAGTTATGAAGGGAATTTTATTCAGGATAATTTTATGCCTGATCAACTAAAAAAAGATATTATTTATTCACCACAAAATAATTCTAAAGAAATGGAAATATTAAAACGATTGCAAAATCAGTGGAAGGGAAAATATAATTATTAATTTTGCAGTGAGTACAAAAAACAAATATATAAATAACATGATAAAAAATATCCCTAATATAAAGAATACAGATGAAAACAATTTCTTTCTACTTGCAGGTCCATGTGTGGTTGAAAGCGAAGAAAATGTTTTTCGTGTAGCTGAAAAAGTTATTGAAATAACGGATAAACTAAAAATCCCTTATGTTTTTAAGGCTTCATACAGAAAAGCCAATCGCTCAAGATTAGATTCATTTTCAGGTATTGGAGATATTGAAGCATTAAAAATTCTGAGAAAAGTTCGTGAGCAATTAAAAGTTCCTGTAGTAACTGATATTCATACAGAGGAAGAAGCTGCAATTGCAGCCGAATATGTTGATATCCTGCAGATACCCGCTTTTTTATGCCGACAAACCAATTTGTTGGTAGCCGCTGCTAAAACCGGAAAAATAGTTAATATTAAAAAAGGACAGTTTTTAGCTCCGGATTCAATGAAATTTGCAGTTGATAAAATTTTAGAATCAGGAAATGAAAAGGTTATGATAACAGATAGAGGAACCATGTTTGGTTATCAGGATTTAATTGTTGATTACAGAGGAATACCTGAAATGCAGAAATTTGGATATCCGGTAATATTAGATATAACTCACAGTTTGCAACAACCCAATCAAAATTCCGGTGTAACTGGTGGAAAACCAGAATTAATTGAAACCATTGCACGTGCTGGAATAGTTGTTGGTGTTGATGGCATATTTATTGAAACACATCCTGATCCTTCAAATGCTAAGTCGGATGGTGCGAATATGCTTCATTTAAATTACTTAGAAAAGCTGCTTTACAATTTAGTTGAAATACGAAATACAATAAACAAATTTTAAAAAAAGCCCTTAACGGGATTTTCTTATGAAAGGTATTTATTAAGCTTTATTAAAAATTGATTCAAAGATATTGGTTTTGAGATATAATCATCACAACCCGCATCGAAACATTTGTAACTGTCCTGTGGTAATGCATATGCAGTTTGAGCAATAATTGGAATATCTTTTGACATTTCCTTAATTCTTTTGGTGCACTCATAACCATCCATTACCGGCATTTGGATATCCATTAATATCAGATCAATATTACCATGTGATTCAACCATTTGAATTGCTTCCTGTCCATTTTTCGCCCACAATAAATCAACATCCGTTATACTTAATGTTTCCTGAATAATATCAAAATTTATCTTTTTGTCTTCAGCAATTAATATGAGTTTATTTTTCCAATTAAATTGATTAGGCTGTGCGGATACATTTTCATTTGTTACTTCAACATTGTATGGCAAATTGAAAAAGAAATTTGATCCTCTGCCTAATGTAGACTCTAAGTAGAGATTTCCATTCATTAATTCTACTAATTTTTTGGCAACGGATAAACCAATGCCGGCACCACCATATCTTTTTGTTGTACCTTCATCAACCTGTCTGAATCGCTCAAAAATCAGATCGAAATGTTTTTCGTCAATACCAATACCGGTATCTCTTACAAAAAACTGAATTTCATTGTTATTGGGGTGAGTAAAACCAAATTCGACATGCCCTTTTTCTGTAAATTTCAAAGCATTATCAATTAATATCGAAAATATTTGTTTTAATCTTGAAGGATCTGTATGAATTACAATATCATTTTCACTATTTTCATTTGCATAGGAAAGGATTAATCCTTCTTTATTTCTTTTAACTAATTCATTTGTGTAATGATCTTGTAAAAATTCTAATAATGGATGTGGATTAAATTCTTTCTTTTCAATTTTTAACTGTTCTGATTCAATATTAGCAAAATCAACTATATCATCAATTAAATTTGTTAAACTATTACAACCTTCCTGTACCATGTTTATATAATGTCTTCGTTTATTACTTGTTAAGTTTTCAAATGCTAACATTTGGGAAAACCCTGTAATTGCATTCATGGGAGTTCTGACTTCGTGAGACATATTTGCCAAAAAATTTGTCTTTAGTCTGTCAGCTTCTTCAGCCCTGTTTTTTTCAATTTTAAGGCTTATCATTGTTTTTTTATGTTCCTCAATCTCAAAAAGTAATTTATTGTTTGTTTCTTCAAGATCAATTGTGCGTTTTTTAACTCTATCCTCAAGTTCAGTTTTTATCTGATTTAGTTCTGATTCAGTTTTTTTATGTTCTTCAATTTCAACTTGCAATTTTGTTGACAAAGTCTTTTGTGCTCTAGCGAAAAAGAATAAGATAAAAGCAATTAACAATGCTAATAATGAACTAATTATTAAAACCAGGTTTTGATTTTCTTTTTTCTTTAATTCTAAGTCTTTTAAATCATGATCAAGTTTCAGAAATTCAATCTCTTTTTCATGCTGTGCAGTTTGGAATTTAGCTTCCAGTTCTCCAATTTGTTTATGTTTTTCTTCGTTAAACAATGAATCTTTAATTAGTACAAAATCTTTATATTGTTTAAGGGCCATTGCAAAGTTTCCCATGTCTTCATAAACGCCTGATAAAGCTTCATAGTTATAGGATATATAATCTTTCATTGAAATTTCCTTCGAAAGGGTTAATCCCTTTTCAAAATATTCAATAGATTTTGTGTAGTTTCCTATATTTCTATATATTGAACCAAGGTTATAGAAAATGTATACCAATGTTGGTTTATATCCAATTTCCTCAAAAATGATAAGTGCTTTTTGATAATAATCTAAAGCCATACTAAAGTTCTTACCTTCTTCATAAAACAAACCTATATTACTCAGTGATATAGCAATGTTTTGTTTATCCTGCAACCTTTCATAAGTTCTTAATGAATTTAAATAATATTCAAGCGATTTGCTTAGATCTCCCCAATTATAATGTAAAACCCCAATATTTTGATATATGGCAGCTATGCGTTTTTCATTATTGATTTGTTTATATATTTCAAGTGCTTTCTCATAATAATAAAGTGCCAATGAATATTTTTGCAGATCATTATATAAAGTTCCAATATCCTGATAACTAATCGCTGATTGTTCCTTATTTCCGATTGACTCTGCCATTTCAATCGCTTTTTGATAGTAAGATAAAGCAGCATCATAATTATTTAGATATTGATTTGCTAATCCCAAATTATGATATATTTCAAGCATTTGGCTGTTATTATCAAAAGACTGATAAATGAGAAGAGCTTGATTGAAGTATTCAATCGCTTTTTCGAAATCATCAACATTAAAGTAGTACTGTGCGATATAAAATAATGCGAAAACCTGTGCGTCAGCATTACTCAATGACTCAGATAAGTCCAATAAATCTTTTGAATATTTAATTACAGTTTCTAATTGATTAGGAAAGCTTTGTTGAATAATATCTTTGTAAATTGGAATTTTTAAAGTGGGCTCAGAAACTGTATTAAGTTTTTGTTCTAATAGTTTAAATTCTTTTTTTAAAGAATCCTCTTGAGCATACGTAAATAAAGTGCTGATAACATATATAATGCATAAAAGGTATCTCATAACCATTATATAAAATATAATCTATGGATGTTAAATATACAAAATAAATTATGAAATCAATTAAAGGATTGTAATAACAATGAATTATTCTATTTCGAAAAATGTTTTAATCGCACCAAAATAATATTCATTCCATCCCTCTACTATATTTTCATAATCCTCGTCAGGAATATTTTTATGTATGAGTTCAACCTGAGTTCCTTTTTTATTCTCAAAAATATTAATTGTAACAATTGATTCTTCAGTTTGATCACCAAAATACCACTCTTGAACTACCTTTTTGTTTTCAACAATTTCAATGTTTTTACCTGTAATATCACCATCCCAGAGCGAGAATTCGGTGCCAACATTAGAATCCATAATGGCTGAGTAACCAGACCAAAGTTCTATTGTAAAGGAATTTGTAAGAGCAGTATAAACTTCTTCAGGCTCAGCAGGGATAATAAAATATTTTTTAAAGTCTTTCATGTATTAAAACAATTAAATTCTTTCTAATTCAGAATTATATAATTCTTCTGAGATCGATTGATTATTTTTAAAGAAAAATAGTGCTCCCCATTCGTGATTTACTTTTAGGTAAATTCTTACTACTTCGTTATCAATAACAATAGTGCGGGTTATATGCATTCCAAATCTATCGAATTCTTCAACTGTTTTACCTTTCGGATAATCTTTTTTTACTTCTGTAAACTCTTCCGCTGCCTTTTGAGCTGTATTGTAAAGTTGATTTTGTTTATTAAGTTTCTCAGCCAGTGCTTTAGCTTTTCGTTCTTCAATATCTTTCTGTAATAGTTCCTGTTGTTTTATTTCAGCTTGAACTTTTGCAGCTTCTTCCTCTTTTCTTCGTTCTTCTGACAAACGTTTTTCTTCCGAAAGCTTAGCCAGTCGTTGCTCCTCTTCCAGAGCCTTTTGAGCGGCTTCTTCTTTTTGACGTTGTTCAGATTCAGCTTTTACTGCATCCAACTGACGTTGGTATTCCTCAGCTTCCCGTTTGGCTTTTTCTTCAGCCACTTGTTTCAATGAATCTGCTTCCGCTTTTTGTCTTGCAAGTTCACCCTCCTTTTTTCTGGCTATTTCTTCAGCTTCTTTTTTTGCACGTTCTTCAGCTTCCATTCTTTGTAGCTCGGCCATGCGCTGTTTCTCAGACAATTCTGCAAGTCGTTTGGCATCTTCTTCCTGTTGTCTTTTTTTAGCTTCTTCTTGTTGTTGAGCTAATAATTGAGCCTTACGTTCAGCTTCAATTCTGGCAGCTTCTTCAGCAGCTGCTCTTCTGGCTTCTTCTTCAGCTTTCATTTTAGCTTCCAATGCGGCTTTCTGCCTGGCTTCTTCTTCAGCTTTTAATTTAGCTTTTTCTTCTGCTTCTTTTCTTTGTTGTTCAGCGATACGTTGTTTTTCAATCAACTCAGCTTGTTTTCTTGCTTGTTCTTGCTCGTATCTTTGCTTAGCTTCTTCTTCCTGTTGCTTTCTTATTCTTTCTTTTTCAAGATCTTCTTGAATTTTAGCTTGCTCTGCAGCCTTCCTCCTTGCTTCAGAGGCTGCTTTTTCTTCTTCCAACTTTCGCTGGCGTTCGGCTTCTTCATCTGCTTTTTGTGCTGCTATTTCTTGCTGTCTTTCTGCAAGCTCTTTTTGTTTTATTTCTTGCAGATGCTTTTGATGTGCTTCTTCAAGTTCCTTTTCAGCTTTATCGATTTTAGTTCTCATTTCAGATGAATAATCCACATCATAATCAAAATCACCTAATTGTCTATAAAACTTAATTATACCTACAGGTTGCGTAAATACAAGAGTGTTAACACCTTTGTATTGATTAAAAAGCTCCACAGCAAAGTATATTGGTGTAAAAGTCTTATTCTCGAAATTTTCCGGGACTTCTGTGTTAATGCTTATCTTTTTGGTTACAAATCCTTCACTTGAGAATTCAAAAATATAATCTTTGTTAATATCCAGATCAATTTTAAACTTTCCTGATCTGTCAACATCTATAGATTGAATAAAGTTGCCCTTTTCATATAGTTTTATTTCTCCATTTTTAGCACTACCACTTTTTTCCTTAAATGATAATTGGCCTTTTACTTCGAGTAAGTTTTGTGAAAAAACACTATTGCTTGTAAGAATTACAATGATTAAAGATAAAACTATGATGATATATTTTGGAAATTTCGTATTCATTCTAATTATTTTTAATCTTTATAAACAGGGACTTTGAAAGTAAATGTAGTTCCATTTCCTTCTTTACTCTTTACACTAATTGTGCCACCATTTTTCTCGATAAACTCACGCGATAAAATCAATCCCAAACCTGTTCCTGATTCATCTGCAGTACCTTGTGTCGACAAATTAGAGTCAATAGCAAATATTTTTTCCAGATTTTTTTCAGGAATACCAATGCCGGTATCAGCAACACTAATCTCAATATATTCATCAGCTTTAAACGTGTCTAAAACTATTTTATCTCCGTGGTTTGTAAATTTAATGGCATTAGAAATTAGATTTCTTAAAACGGTTGTAATCATATTTCTATCCGCAGAAATGAAGGTATGCATTTTTACATTCGACTCTAATTTAACTCCCTTTTTATTAGCATCTTCCTGATAAAGGGTAATATTTTCAAATGCAAGTTCAAAAACATCAACTTTATCGATTTTAACTTCTATTCTACCTGTTTGTGATTTAGCCCACTGCAGTAAATCTTCAAGTAAGTTATATGCGTTATTCGAAAATTTATGAATTTGGGTAATAAAATCTTTAATCTTATATAAATCGTAGGAGTCAAAACGCTCAATAAGTAATTCCGATAAACCAATAACTGTATTAAAAGGATTTTTCAGGTCATGAGCAATGATTGTGAAGAATTTGTCTTTGGTAGCATTGAGTTCCTCTAACTCCTTTTTTTGCCTGTCGAGCTCATCTCTTTGATTCTCTATTTTAATATTATTCTGTGTTAACTTTTCTTCTAAAACATTATTATTTCGAAGCCTCTTTATTAATGCTTTTAACACAGCTTTTGATACTTCAACGTTTTCTTCAATGATCCGTTGAAAATCTTCCTGATCTAATCGAAGCAAATAACTATCTTCAATGGCAGTAACAGTAGCTGAACGTGCAGATGAATCAATTAAGGAATATTCACCAAAAAAATCTTTCTTTCCAAATTCGGTAAAAATATAATTTCCATCGTGTACTTTGACTTTCCCGCTTACAATAATATACATTGCGTTTAACTCATCGTCTTTATGGAAAACAACTTCATCTTTTTTAATAAAAACATCAATTAGCGAAGAGGCTAATCGATTTAATATATTTTCATTTGATTCAGAAAAAATAACAACATCTCTTAATATTTCGATTCGTTTTTTAATTTTTTCTTCCGCAGTTATTCCTTCCATTCTAATTCAAATTATGCTTTCTTATTCCAGATTTTCAGTACTTATTACGGTTAATTGCTGTTAAGGGTTGCGGTAGAAAACCACAAAACAAATATAATAATTAATAAACAGAATTATTGGAATATTGGTATTATTTGAATTAAAAAAACCAGTGCTGAAGCACTGGTTTTTTTTTAATCATTTAAAGTTAACCATTTATCTTGTAGCGACTTGGGCTCATAATAATCAAATAAATCATAGGTTGGCCAATTATCAATTGTAGCTAAACCTTTTATCATTGTTTTATTAATTTGTACTGGAAATCGGGCTCCATATTTTGGTGTTGTGTTTATAATAAGAATCCAGCTTAGGCCATTTTGTTCTCTTTTAAGCAAAGCTGAAGTGCCAGACAATGTACCTGTTCGCCACCAATAACCATTATTATCAGTTCCAGTCCAGCCAAATGGTCTGACCCATTTACTGGATTTAGTCATTTCATCAATTGAAGTAACTGATAATATATCCTCCCTTAAATTAAACTTGTCTATAGCAACCAGAAGTTTCATTAACTCTGTTGGTGTAGCAACCCAACCACCGGCAGCACCCAATGTCTCAATCGAGTTTCCTCCATAATATTTGGGAACTCTCTCTCCGGTTCCAAAGCTTGATAATACTTCACGTTCTCCTCTGAGACCATAGTATTTTACCTCGTTTGTAAATCGATCATCAGGGAGCGATTTGCCCAGATGCATATCATAAATTTCTAATGGATTTAATATGTGCGAAACTACATAATCCTCGTAAGAAGTTCCGGTTACTTTTTCAATAACAAGGCCTAATAATGCATAACCAAAATTCGAATAAACTGATTTATACCCAGGTTTATAATCGAGATTACAATTTTGCAAAACATATTGAACAATCGTTTCTGTTTTTAATGGAAGCTCAGCTTTCATTTTATCAGCAATAGCGAGATTCATGAACATTGGATCTCCTTTTTTATTGGTCCAGCCCGAAGTATGGTTTAATAGATTTTTAACTGTGACTCCTAATACTTTTTTATCTTTAATCTCCTGTAGCTCTTTCATTTTCAGAATTCCTTTTTCGCCAAAAATTGTATCGGTAAGGTTAATTTTGCCTTCTTCAACCAGTTTCATCACAGCAACAGCGGTAATTAATTTTGAAACACTTGCAATACGAAAAAGATGCTTAGGTTCAACTTTAATATCATTCTCTTTATCGGCATATCCAAAACCTTTTGTATATATAAGTCGCTCATCTTTGACAACTGCAACTGAAGCACCGATAATATTCCATTTTTGCATAAAACTTTCTATCTGTTGATCGAATCCCTGCATCGATTCATAAGCAGATAAATTATTTGTTAATCGCATTGAAATTGGCATCCTTTCTTCCGAAGGAGAAACTTTTTCGACGTAAGATTTATCAGAAAAACTGATTGCAATCTCACCAAAGAAGAAGATAATAAATAATAATGTAATTTTTAATCCTCGTATAAATTTCATAAAAATTGTGTTCGTTCCTACTAAAATCAATATCCAGAAATAATATTCTGGATATCTGCACTTTGTTTATTTTCTTAAAAGAAAAAGCTGCAAATCTATATAATTATTTCAAACAACAATTAAATTGAGTGCAAGTTTTGACAAATACTAAGAAATTGATGATGAGTTTATTAACAATTTCGGAGAAAAATAACGGGAAAGCATAAAGAAACCACTACTTTGAATCAAGTAGTGGTTGTTGAAAACTTTATGATCTATTTTTTAAAAGAAAAATCCTAACGAAGCAACAAATTGGCTATTTCGTGAATCAAAGTTTCTTGTTTCACCACCAATTTTAACGCCATCAGCCAATTTACTTAGGTTTCCTTCATATTTTACATCAATGGTAATCTTTTTACCAAGGTCTAAACCAACACCAACCTGATATCCCCAGGTTGCTCCATTGAATTCTTCTTCATAGTTCATGTCCATAAATCCATCTAAAGAAGGATCAGTGCTAAGAACTATGGTTCCAACCGGACCCAACTGAACACGTGCAGGACCAAATTTATATCCTACCATAATAGGGAAATCAATCTGACGATACTTTTGTTCTCTTACTTCAGATAAAACTACAGTACCACTATTCAATGAAGTTACTTCAACTTCACCACTGGATGATGTAAAAAGTAATTCAGGTTGAACATATAGTTTTACAATGGTTAAACGTGCCATTAAACCACCCTGAAAACCTACTTTTGCATTTTGACCTTTTACAACAATTTCATCAAAATCAGTTTGATCTGAGATATTAATAACTTCATCAACTTTAATACTTGTTGATGTTAAACCTGCTTTAATACCAAATTTTAATTGCGCATTTGAAGCTAAACTAAAAGGTACTATTAATAAGCTTATTAAAATTATTTTTTTCATAATAAACAGTTTTAAGTTAATCAATCGATATTTTCAAAAACCATTCCAAAGAATCATTTTATGAGCTTGTAAATATAAATATTTAGTAAAGAAGTACTAAAAAAGGGTAAGAAAATTTTCCTTACCCCATACATATTTTTGTAAAAATCCTAATGTACGTGTCCGTGATCTATTTCTTCTTTTGAAGCATCGCGAATTTCAACAATATTACCTGTAAAATGTAGGTCATCACCAGCTAATGGATGATTAAAATCCATCGTAACTGTTTCATCTTTTACTTCCATGATAACACCATTAAACTTATTTCCATCATTGTTTTGCATTGGAATTACATTCCCTTCTTCCAATAATCCTTCTTCAATTGTTCCTTCCACTTCAAAAATGTTCTTAGGTAGTTCCATAACCGCATCTTCACTAGCCTGACCATAAGCATCATCACATTTTAATGTAAATTCAAACTTATCACCAGCTTTTAAGCCTTTTAGATGTTCCTCGAATTTTGGAAGCATTAAACCAGCACCATATAAAAATACGAAAGGTTTATCTTCTTTTACAGTCTCCACAATGTCACCTTCACTATTATCAACCCTTAGTTCATATACCAAAGTGACTACTTTTTCATTTGAGATTGTCATATATTTTATTTTTAATTAATAATTGGTGCAAAGAAAACTTTTAATATTTAGAATTACAAATTATTAATAATTTAATGATGTTTTATAATAGTTGTTTAACACCTGCTTTAATTGAAGTTTTTGTATTTTTATATTCACTAATGATGAAGATTATGGAATATAAAAAGCTTGTAATTTATTACTTTTCAGGCACTGGTAATGCCAGAAATGTTTCGCACTGGATTAAAGATATTGCTGAAAAAAGAGAGATTGAATCAGAAGTAATTGATATAAGTAAACTTAAAACTCGTAAAAACATTAAACTCCCTAAGGATGCCTTAATTGGTTTTTGCAGTCCAACGCATGGTTTTAACTTTCCCCCAATCATGTTTCATTTCCTTTTAAGATTTCCCAGATCAAAAAACAATTCCTGTTTCATTATGAATACCCGGGCTGGCATGAAAGCTGGTAAAATTTTTCTGCCCGGTTTAAGTGGTATGGTCCAGTATTTTTCTGCAATAATCTTAAAATTTAAAGGATTTAGGATCAGGGCAATGCAACCTGTTGACTTACCTTCAAACTGGATTTCATTTCATCCAGGATTAAAGCCAACTGTAGTAGACTCGATCTATTCAAAAAGAAAGAGAGAAACTGAAAGGTTTGCACAGCAACTATTGAACGGTAAAAGAAGTTTTAAGGGATTATACACTTTGTTAATTGATATACTAATTACCCCTGTCGCTTTTGCATATTATATTGTTGGAAGATTTGTACTTGCAAAATCCTTTTATGCAACTCGTGATTGTACGATGTGTAAACTTTGTATTCAAAAATGCCCGATACAGGCTATTAAAATTGTCGATGATCGTCCATTTTGGACGTATACATGTGAAAGTTGTATGCAATGCATGAATATTTGCCCGGAAAGAGCTATTGAGACGGCTCATGGATTTGTATTTGCAGCTTACTTTCTTATTAAATTTTATTTACTTGTTAAAATTTATGATCTTTTACAAATCAATTCAATTCTTGAAAAGTGCTTTTCAGGCTGGTTAAACAATACGCTCAGATTCTTTATAAATGCCTCATTCATTATTCTCTTATTTATTATCTCATACCGGGTTTTTCATTATTTTCTTAAGTTCAAGCTTTTTGAAAGATTAGTTGTTTATACATCATTAACCAGGTGGAAATTCTGGAGAAGATACAAGATTGAGAACAGATATTAGACGTGAGGATCAATAAAAAGGTTGCAGACCTTCCCGCCGGCAGGCCATTCCCGTCAGGCTAAGAAAATGTATATTTAAATATCAATTATTTATTGTTTATAATAACTACTTATAGTGAGCTACAGAAGTATCAATAACCTTTTTTGCATTANNGGCTCGCCGTTTTATTCGCTATTGCTCATGAAGATAGACGTTGTCTGGCCTTCGCTCAATACTTAGCATTGAGTATTTCCTAAACTTGAAGACTATAGCCGGTAGGCGGGTTTCAGATTTCGTGTTTCAGATTTCAGATTTCAGGTTCCTGTAATAAGAGTAAAAAAAAGCAGTAGACCTGTAAGCCGGGTCCTGTTTCCGCGAACGGAATTCCATCATTTATCTATGCAACCTACCCCCCGACATTGAACGAGCAGTCCTTAATTGCCGGTATACGTGGTCTTGCAACCCAAAAGACAGACGACATCCAATATTGCTATTAGAAGCTGTGAGCTCTTACCTCACTTTCTCACCCTTACTCCGACGAATCGAAGCGGTTATTTTCTTCTCTGTTACTATACCCTCGCGAATATCTCTCCTTTCGAGAGTTTGGTGCTCTTTGTTGCCCGGACTTTCCTCTTCATCACAAATAAATTGAAACGAAGCGATGGAACAGCCTACTGCAATGCAAATCTAAGCTATTTATTAGTTAATCATTTATTTTTACCTTTTATCTTGTTTCTTTTCTTTACCACTCAGTCACAAAGAACATTAACCTGTCTGCCGACAGGCAGAGTTTCACTAAGGTTACCTTTTACTACTAACTGCAAAATGCAACTGCCACTTTCTATCCTTTTACCTTTTGTCTTTTTACTTTTATCTTGTTTCTTTTCTTTACCACTCAGTCACATAGAACACTAACCTGTCTGCCGACAGGCAGAGTTTCACTAAGATTACCCTTTTACTACTAACTGCCAACTGCTTTCCTTTACTTTTTACTTACTTATTTAAGAATTACCATAGTAGCACCATAACCATATTCCTTAAATGAAGCATCCTGGTATTTCAATTTAGGATATTTTCTATCTAATGTTTTTATTATTTCGTGTTTCAATCTGCCATTACCAATTCCGTGAATGAATACCATTTTTCTGGTTCCGGAAAGAATTCCACCTTCCAATGTTGTTGTAAAACGACTCATTTGAATATCAAGAATTTCTGTATTTGATAAATTAGCATGATCATCTATTAATTCCTGAATGTGCAAATCTATTTCTTCAATTTCCTGATCATTTCCACTTTTACTACTTTTAAATTGTTTGTGTGGTTCCTTACGTTCCTTCTCTTTTTTAGCTTTTTCAATATCTGAATCAGAGACATGATCTGCTAAATTAATTTCTTCGGCAGTAAGCTCATAGATAAATGCTTTCTCATGAAAAAAATCATTTTCAGTAAAAGCACTTTGCTTAAAGAATCTCGCAGGTTTTACACTCCATGTTCTATTTAAAGGATTTAATAAATAATAATTTCCCTTTCGGAAGAATATCAGTTGAAAACTAATTTCCTCGAAATGATTCAGTTCATCTCTTTGAATTGATTCCAGAATAACTTTTGTGTTATCTTCAAGATTTCCATATGCAAAAAGTGATTGAAAATCATTTTCTTTCTTTGATATGGTATAAAATACTCTAAAATTACTATCATTGATAAGATATACGTCCAAATCAGAATTAATCATGTCTGATTGATTCTTTGGAACTAATGCAAAAAATACACTTGCCTGCTTATCGGTACTTAAACCATCTTCCTCTAAATCATCTTTTTCTTCAACAACTCTATTTGGCTTAACTGAACGTTCAGTTGATTGATTTGAAATTGTTTCCTCTTTATCCTTAAAAACATAATCTCCCTCAATTCTTAAAAGTTCATGTATTAAAACAGGAATTTCAAAACCATCATCATTTAATACAATAACTATCTTTTCATCCTGAAACCGAACAATAACTCCTTGTCCAACATCATTTAAAAACTTAACCCTATCACCTTTTCTGAAATTCATATCTCTTATACTTAAAATTTAAATCCCAACAAAATTAGTTATTTTTGCCACTCAAACCGTAAAAGATGACTTTAAAACCTGAAAATATAAGAATTGAGGATTACAGCTATGAATTACCTGATCATAGAATTGCCAAATATCCACTAGAGCAAAGGGATCAATCACAATTATTAATTTATAATAATGGTGAAATTAGTAAAGAACAGTTTCAAAATATTGATCAGTATGTTGATTCAAATATTACCTGTGTATTTAATAATACCAAAGTTATTCAGGCACGATTAAAGTTTTATAAAGAAACGGGTGCTCAAATTGAGATTTTTTGTTTAGAGCCTATCGCGCCCTCAGATTATGTTTTAGCTTTTCAACAAACAGAAAGAATTAAATGGAAATGCATTGTTGGTAATTTAAAAAAGTGGAAGGATCAGGAGCTAAATAAAGTAATAAGCATTCAAAATACAAAGATCATACTTAAAGCAACAAAGGTTTCGAGTGAAGGAAATGCACAAATAATTGAATTTACATGGAATAATTCCGGGTTTACTTTTAGTGAGATTCTTGAAAATATTGGTTTAACACCAATCCCACCATATTTAAATCGTGAATCGGAAGGAATTGATAAAGACCGGTATCAAACCATCTATTCGAAACTTAAAGGATCTGTTGCAGCACCGACGGCAGGATTACATTTTACTGATCAGATTTTAAAAAAGTTTAAAGAAAAAAAGATTGAACTTGAGGAAGTTACGTTACATGTTGGTGCAGGAACCTTTAAACCTGTAAAATCAGAAACGATTGATGAGCACGAAATGCATACCGAACATTTTGTAATTCGAAAAGAAAGTATTGCAAATCTCCTGAAATCAAAAAAGATACTTGCTGTAGGAACAACATCTGTAAGAACAATCGAAAGTGTGTACTGGTTAGGAGTAAAACTGATAGAAACCAATCGCTGGGACTCACACATTTCACAATGGGAAGCTTATGACTTAACTGGAAAGTACAACAAAGAAGAATCGCTGACTGCCATATTAACTTACATGGAAACAAATGCTATTGCAGAACTTCATGCATCAACACAAATAATGATTTTCCCCGGTTACTCTTTTAAAATGGTTGATTTATTGATTACTAATTTTCATCAACCAAAAAGTACGCTCCTATTATTGATCGGTGCATTCATAGGAAACGACTGGAAAAAGGTTTACGATTTTGCATTAAACCATAATTTCAGGTTTTTAAGTTATGGCGATAGCTCTTTATTAATACCTAAAAACTAAAGACATAGAATATTACTCTATTAACTTATGCACGAATAGCATTTGCAATTATTAATAACTATATAATTCTCAAGTGACATCAAAACTTAAATAAGGATTAATTGTTCCTTTTAAACTAAATTTGCCCTGAGCTAATTTTATGACAGAACAAAGAATCACATATCGTCTTAACGATTGGTTACCAACTACCAAAAAAGAAGTCACTGCAAGAGGCTGGGACGAACTTGATGTTATTCTTTTTAGTGGCGATGCCTATGTTGATCATCCTTCGTTTGGACCTGCAGTAGTTGGAAGAGTTCTGGAATCTCTGGGTTTAAAAGTGGCTATTGTTCCACAACCCAACTGGCAGGACGATCTACGCGATTTTAAAAAGCTTGGAGTGCCTCGCTTGTTTTTTGCAGTTACCTCAGGTTGTATGGATTCCATGGTAAATCATTACACCGCAAATAAAAGACTGAGGTCGAATGATGCATATACTCCGGGTGGTAAAGCCGGTTTCAGACCAGATTATGCCACAATCACCTATTCGAAGATATTAAAACAACTTTTTCCTGATACTCCTGTTGTTATTGGTGGTGTTGAAGCATCACTTCGCAGATTAACACATTATGATTATTGGTCGGATAAATTAAAACCGGGTATTCTTACTGAAAGCAATGCTGATTTACTGGTTTATGGAATGGGAGAAAAACCTTTAGCAGAATTGATTAAGCTTCTTGAAAAGGGTATTCCGTTCAACACAATTCACAATATTCCTCAAACAGCTTTCATTACTTCTAATAATTCATATGAAAAGGTTAAGGATTGGGAAGATTTTGAGTTATTTAGTCACGAAGAATCTGAAAAAGATAAACTAAAATATGCAAAGAACTTCAAAATTATAGAAGAAGAATCAAATCGGTATCAGAGTACAAAAAGATTAATTCAACGCACCGGAGAAAGTTCTATCATTATAAATCCGCCTTATGAACCAGTTTCTGAGCAAGAAATTGATGCAGTATACCATTTACCATTTACCCGGTTACCGCATCCTAAATATGCGAAAAAAGAGCCTATTCCGGCATATGAGATGATTCGTCATTCCATAACATTACACAGAGGATGTTTTGGAGCCTGTTCATTTTGCACCATATCGGCCCATCAAGGGAAATTTATTAGTAGCAGATCAGAAAAATCTATTCTGAAAGAAGTTGATCAGGTCACAAAAATGGATGATTTTAAAGGATTTATTTCCGATTTGGGAGGTCCATCGGCAAACATGTATAAAATGCAGGGATTTGATTTGGAACAATGCAAAAAATGCAAACGAGCATCCTGTTTGCATCCTAATGTTTGCAAAAATTTAAATACAAGCCCAAAGCCTTTAACAGAGATTTATAAAAAAGTAAATCAACATAAAGATGTAAAAAAAGCTTTTGTTGGCAGTGGCATTCGTTATGATTTATTTATGCATAAGCTCAATGATCCTGAATATAGTGGTTACGCTGAAGAGCTGATTAAAAACCATGTGTCTGGTCGCTTAAAAATTGCTCCTGAGCATACCTCAAACGAAGTTCTGGGTATTATGCGTAAACCTGATTTTTCAATGTTTAAAGAGTTTAAAAAATTGTTTGATGAGATAAATAAAAGGCATAACTTAAATCAACAGTTAATTCCTTATTTTATTTCCAGTCATCCGGGATGCAAAAACATACATATGGCAGAACTTGCCGTTGAAACCAAAATGATGGATTTTAAACTGGAACAAGTACAAGACTTTACTCCCACTCCAATGACATTAGCTACTGTGATGTATTATTCAGGAATAAACCCTTATACCATGGAAAAAGTTCCTGCTGCACGAACCAAAGATGAAAAATTATCGCAACGCAAATTCTTTTTCTGGTATAAGAATGAATTCAAAAATGACATTATTTCAGAGCTGCGAAAGTCTAAACATGAAGATTTAACTGACAAACTTTTTAGTAAAACCACCCAAAATAAAAAGCACAAAAACCCAAAAAGAAGAAAATAAGTCACTTACAAAGAACGCTAAATCTTAAATTATTAGTTCATATTCGCAAGTAACATTATACCTAAACTAAATCTGATTTTATAAAAATAAGTATTCCTCACTAAGTCAATCCATTAGTAAATAATTGCAATTTTTTTTTCATTTTTATTCAAAAATGGGGGTCACCTTTTACCCATTTTAGGAATTAATAGGTAGGAAGCTATCATAAATGGCTTTGGAAATCTATGTACTTTTTATTAATTATTTAAAACTAATTAAAATGGAAAAATTATCAATTGATTTAGAATCGAATTCGGTAAAAGCTGTCTTTGACAATTATATCAAAGACGACGATTTTAAAAAATTTGCAGTTCAAATTTTAGACAAGGTTAAAACCAGTGGCAAAAAAAAGTTATTGTATGACACACGAGGACTAAAAGTTATGGCTCAGTCAGTTCAAGGCTGGATTAATGAATTCTGGTTTCCTGAAGCAAATCGTTTAGGTATTTCGCATATGGCTTTTATTATCCCTGAAAGTGTATTTGGACAAATGTCGATGGAACAAACGAATAGTAAAAAAGAAAAAATCGGAAAGATTAATATAGAGTATTTCGGGAATATGGATAAAGCAAAGGAATGGTTAAATAAGAATTAAGCTAAAAGAAGCTGACTCGGATTATTTAAATAATTAAGCCGAAAAGAATCTTTGCTGGCAGGTGGAGAGCGCATTTAATGCAAAATGTCCTACCAAGATATTATTTGCTTGCGCTCCCACTCCATAAGATCAAGTCTCATGGACCTGACAGGCTTTATTGTTTATATATGTTTATGAGACAGCTGTTTAACTTACGAAAATATGTTTGTAAATCAATAAACTAAATTCATAAACATGGAAATTTTAGAAAAATCAGTAAAAAATGCGACAGACAAAGTTATCTATCATTTTGCTAATAGTCAAGAGGATATTAAAATAATTGAACAGGTAAAGCAAAAATACCCGGTAAAGTATACACCTTTTCTGTTGAAATTATTTACAAAATCTGAAGCAATAAGAAAGCAATTTTTACCCTCCGTTGAAGAATTAACGACCAATGGTACTCCTACTCCTTTTGAAGAAGGTAAAAAAGCTTCTAAAACATATGGTCTTGAAAGACTATACCGCGACAGGGTATTAATAACTCCTCATTTTGATTGTCCTGCTTATTGTCGGTTTTGTTACAAGAAAAGTCGTGTTATGCGCAATAAACCTGCCATGACATATGATGAAATTGATCTTGTTATCGCAGAAGTAAGTAAAATGGATCAGGTGCGGGGAGCTCTGATAACCGGGGGAGAACCGTTTCTTGATACAGACAAACTCTTTTATCTCTTAGATAAATTGAGTGAACTGGATAATATATCCGAAATTCGTATTGGCACAAGAACACTTCTTACCATGCCTCAAATTTATACTGAAGATTTATGCTTTAAGCTTTCTACCTATAATCAAATAAACTCCGATTATCCTGAAAAAAGTAAATATCTCGCTATAAATGTTCACTTTAATCACCCTGATGAGCTAGTTCCTGAAGTAATTAAGGCATGTAACAGCTTAACATCAAGAGGAATTACATTAAGAAATCAAACTGTACTTTTAAAAGGAATTAACGACAATATTGAAACCATGAGTCATTTATTTCAATTGCTTATCAAAAATAATATTATTCCTTATTACATGAATCATTGCATGCCCGTTGAAGGAAGTGATCACTTACGCACCTCAGTTCAAAAGGGACTTGATATTTATCAACATCTTTGCACAGAATCTTCAACAGCTATTCCACATTATGTTTATGCTCCAAGTGGTGGAAAAGTGCATGTTGGTCCCGATACCATTTTTAATTACATTAATGTTGGAAATACCCGGTATATAAAAGTTAAAACCTTATATCAGGCTGATGAATTTAAAAAAATTGCCAAAAAAGATCTACCTCCCATGCACGAAGTAACCAGTGATGGATATATCCAGGGATTGTACATTGATGGCAGGGACGATTAAGCTAAACCAAACCACTATATATTGTCCAAACGAAAAGTACAGGATATCTTATTTATTCTGTACTTTTCTATATTTTTAAAACAAAATTTAACTATGACCCAAAATAAGATTAAGTTTTATGTAGCTCTTCAAGGAAATTACTCACCTCCAACTTATATTAACTTAGCCAAAAGTATTGAACAATTAGGATATGATCGTATTTACGTATACGATGATTTATTCTATTATCCATCGATACCGATTTTAACTTTAATTGCAGAGCATACCAGTAGCATAGAATTAGGTCCGTGTTTGTTAAATGGTTTTTACAGGCATCCTGCGCTAATTACAACAAGCATTTTAGCCATACATGAAATGGCTCCTGGTCGCACGGTTTTAGGACTTGGCAGAGGAGCATTTTACGATTTTTTAGGAATGGACAGCCGGGAGGAAAACACACGCATGGCATTCGAAGAAAACGTGAAACTGGTGAAGCATTTTTTAGATCTTAAAAAAGAAAAATTTTCGGGGAAGTATTTTAATGCAAACGAAAATGCTTTCCTTAGAATTAAATCGGCTAATATTCCTTTAATTACAGGAACATGGAACGAGGATATGGCATATATTGCAGGGCAGTATTGCAATGAGATACAAATTGCCGATGTTTGGGATATTGATTATTTAAACCGTTTACAAAACAGTTTCCTGATAGGTAATTGCGAAAACAAACTTATACAGGATCCTAAATTCTCCATCGGGGGAATTTGTTGTGTTTCGGAAGATGAAGAAAAATGCCGAAAGAAAGTTACCGAAACAACCATCGTGTACCTTCCCTATTTAACCAGGATTTTGGACCGTTGCGGTGTAAAGTATAAAGAAACAGATATTCAAAAAATGTCGGAATTATCCAAGGCAGGAAAAATTGAAGAAGCAGCAAAGTATGTAACGGACGAAATGATTAACACCCTTACCATTTGGGGTACACCCCGGCAAGTTGCAGATAAAATAAACAAAACCCTTGAAAAAGTTAAGGTAGATTCCATCATGTTTTCAGTACCCTTTGGTGTAGAAGATTCAGTTGAACAAAACCTTAAACTGATCAGGGAGAAAGTTATTCCGTATATTTGTTAGTTATAAGTAAGGCGATTTTTTCAGAATTGTAAACTGCTTTTTATCTTTTCAAGTTCGTAAATCAAGAATAATTTTTATCAGTTTGATAGCTTTTGCAAATTGTAAATTGCATCTCATTCTGACAATAAAAGTATTATTTCTGTTCGTAGCAGTTTGATATAGTGTTTTCTTGAGATTGGTTTGGTTGTAATGACAAGTAAAAAATTAGTATTCCAGTGAGCTTTGCAGCCTCACGGCTGCATTTAGGATTTCACAACACACCTTTAGCACATTTGCTGCGCTGCGCTGCGCAAAAGAGCTAAAGTTTTGCCACACAACTTTGATGTGTTTAGTTTTTTTGCTAATTTCATAAAACATTTTAACTCTTATAATTATGGAAAAATTCTCATTATTTGATTTTGCATCCTTTATCCTACCAGGTTGTACGTTTCTAATATTAAGTTATCTTATACTCTCTTTTCAGAATATTCAGTTTATTCCGAATGAAATGCCATCAATCGAAGTTATTATTATTCCTCTTTTATTAGTTGGTTATTTATTTGGGCATCTTTTAAGTCTGATAGGCAAAAAAACTGAAAAATGGATCACAGGTATGAAAACACCTTGGATAACTTATCTGAAAAATAATTCTAAAGAAGCAGAAATAATAAACTCTAAATGTATTTCATTATTCAACGCCGGTTTTATAAATGAAAATAAAGAAATTGATATTGCTAAAAGTGATAAGTTATATGATACTATATATGAATATATTGAATTTAAAGATAAAGATGAAAAAATCAAGATATTGTATTCGCAATACGGATTTTTTAGAAACTCATCCGCAGTTTGGATCTCATTATTTTCATTGTTACTCGTTATATTAATACTTAAATTAGTTGGGGTCACTTTTATTATTTCTACTATTATCTCAATTATTCTATATTCAATAATCGTTTTATTGCTTTCATTCGCTTCTTTATTACTCTGTAAAAAAAGGAAACTATTGACCATGTATTATGTTTACCGCACGTTTCTAATAATGAATTTACAAGACAAAAATGAATATCCTTATGAGAAAAAATTACCAAACTAAACCAAAAGCACCAATTTCGACTGATCAATTATTTACAGGTGCAAAAACTCCTGAATATGCAGTATTCTATAATATAGCATATTGGTGGATGAGTGAAATGCTAAAAAGACTCTATAAAAATACTGATACATCAATACATGAAGATACATCACCTTTTATTCAGCGTTTTGTTAACGATGGAGAAGAGATTAATTCATCTATTTTTTCTGATGCTGACTATATCAAACTGCGTGATTATTTATGGAAAGGTTATTTGTTCGACAAAAACAAATCAGGATCAATTATTACTTTTAAAGATAAAGTAATAATTCATAAAATAATCGCTAAACTTGCTGAAATCCGTAACTTTCATTCACATTACTGGCATGATAATTCAATTCTTAAGTGTGATGAAGATTTGAAAAGTTGGATAGATTTTCTTCACAATTATGCTGTGGATAAATTAAGAGTTGAATATTCAAAAGAAATAGAAAGGTACGAGTCAAATAGAGACAATCTTTTCGATATGCATGGAAGCGACTATTTTATTACCCAAGAAGGTCGCAATTTTTTTCTGAGTTTTTTCTTAAAAAAGAGTGAAATGTCTCGCTTTATGCAACAACGAAAAGGTTGTAAACGAAATGATAAACCTGAATTTATGATAAAGCATCAGGTATATCGTTATTACACACATCGTGATGGTGCTTCAAGAAATAGATATAGTATTGAAGAAACTGTATTCTCCGCCCTTGATCCTGATTCTAAGTCTGAAATAAATAAAGCAAGACAAGTATATAAAATGCTTGCTTACTTAAATGATATACCATCAGAAGTAATTGATAAAAAACTATTTCCTTTATTGTTGAATGATGAAATAGTGGAAGATTCTACACAAATAATTAAATTTATTAAAAAACATAATCTATTTAGCAATTGTAAATTCGGCATAATTGAAGATTCTAAAGGAGAAGTAATCCAAAAGGAAGTTCTATTTTCTTATGTTGATAGCAAATATAATTTTAGAATCAGAATTGCCGCATTACATAAGCTTATTCTTGATATAATCAGAAATTCTAAAAGAGAAGAAGAGTTTTACAATACCCTTAAAACCTTTGGTGATTTTCGTGATCAATTTCCTATTATTCTTGATGATATTAAAAAAGGAATTGGAAATATTGAAGAATTAAATGAGTATTATATCTTTAAATTAAAGGCTGATGATAAAACACGCGGATTACTTGGAAAAGTTATTGATGATTATAACAAAAACCAGTTCATTAAGTTAAAAGATTACAATGAGTTAAAAGAAAAATCAGTTGATGAACCTATTCAATTAATTTATCATAACTTTTATTTTGAATCAGGGCAAAAGCCACGCAGTGGTAACCAATTTATGGAGTTTGCAGTAAAATACCTGATGGATAAAAACCTTGTACCAAATTGGGAGTGGCTGCTTGAGAAGTATGAATCAGAAGAAGTTGAAAAAAAGCTTGAAAATAACAATCCAAAAAAAGTAGTAAAACACATAAAAGCATATTTTTCATATATTCCTGACGGTTACAGGCTCCATTTCAAAGAAGATCATGTATTACTTAGATTAAAATATGAATCTGAAATTATTATTGAAGTTGGTGAAAATGCAATGAAAAATTTACTAATAACACATTTCCACGGTAAGCCAATTAATGAAGTAGTAGAAAAAACCGTATCCGATATTAATAAAATTAAACATGTTGCAAAAAATAATAAAACATTAACCGAGAAACTCGAATTGTTAAATGATAAAACAATACCGCGTTATCTGAAATTAATGATGCACGATGAATCGGTTATGCAAAATGAAACAATCAATTATTCAATAATTCAGGCAAAAAATAGAATTGATAGATTAATTGAATATTTTGAAGATTTGCACTCTGATAAAGTTAAACTCAATCGTAGAGAAATAAACATTCAACTTATTAGGTGCTATAAATATTTCGATTGGAATTATCCCAATAACAGCGAATATAAATTTCTACGCCAGAATGAATATCAGTTGATGAGTATCTATCATTACACTTTAGCAAAACCAAAAAATGCAAAGCATCATCTTTTAATATTGAGAAAAGAATTATTCGGCGATATAAACAAACATTTACCAACAAATTTAAAGTTAATACTGGAAGAAGCAACAAGTATAGATGAACTATTTAAAACAGTATTATTAGAAACTATTAGCAGACTCAATAAATGGAAAAACAGGTTTTCTTCTATGAATTCAAATCAGAAAAAAGATTGTTTAAGCAAACTTGGGATCCACATTCCTAAAATACCTGTTCCTGATGCATCAAATAAAGCAAATCTGGGACAAATGAAGAATTTACCTTTTATGTTGCATCCATCTTTAGTCTTTATGACTTTTAAATATAGTCGCAGTTCTACAATATTTTCTGAATATCGTGACAATCCAAAAAACTCTAAAGGTCTTTTAATGGATCATTATAATTTTCAGTCGTATTTGGATTTACATTCTGTTCTAATTGACCAAAAACAAGCTCACAAAATAGTTGGAACAATAAATAATTTGAAAACACTGGATACTTTAATTTGGCAAATGACTAAAAAATATTTGGATGATACTACATCAGATATATTAAAGAATATTACTAATGAATTAATAAACAGTAGCACAGAAAATTTTAATGTCAATCAATTACACAATTTTGAATTTCCTATTTTTAAATCTGACAAATCAGAAGTTAAGCCGTTTAAAGTAATAGTAAAATTTAAGCAGTTAGCTGATTTTATGTTAATAACCGAAAAACCTTTGAAAAATGTAGCTTTACAACTTTTTAAACGCTATCAAACCAATGAAGAGCTTGAAAAGTTAGAAGTATATTTCAAAAATGGTTTTTACGAAATTCCATACGTTCAAATAAAGCAAGAAATGGACAGAATCTATCGTGAATCACTCATATTAGCTGATTTCATTTTAGACTGGGAAAAATCCATTGTTGATAAAATTCCTGAAATTGAAAAACAAAAATTAATTGAATCTGCAAAACAAAATACAAATGGATATAAAGCCTATATTAATTTTGACACTGTTTGTAATTATGCAGGTTTAATAAAAGAAGAACAATCTGAATTACAAAATCTGCGTAATCATGCATTACATGCTAAAATACCTGATAAAGATTGGACTTACAAACAAAAACTAAATGATAACAGGATTCAAAAAATGCTATACATAACTCTCGAAAAACTGGAAAAGTATGAAAAAAAGAATGCTTATTACGAATCCAAGGTTTTACACAATACGTACTAATAAATTCCATGGTACAGATGCCTTCTTTTTGAAAGGCACAAATACCAACAATAAAAATGTATGAATGATGAGCAAGGTACAGATGCCTTCTTTTTGAAAGGCACAAATACCTTAAACTATACGACAAATACTTTCATATTTGGTGTGGAATCCTTCTTTTTGAAAGGTAGTTACACCAAATTTCCGTCTCATATAACCTGCGATGTTGGTGTGGAAGCCTTCTTTTTGAAAGGTAGTTACACCAAGAGCAATCGCAATACTCAGTAGTGCCGAGGTGTGGAAGCCTTCTTTTTGAAAGGTAGTTACACCGGTATCTTAAAACCTTCCCTTATTCTCTGCGGTGTGAAAACCTTCTTTTTGAAATGTAAAAACACCCATTTCTTTTTTATAGTAAAAGGGTTTTTTTGGTGTGGAAACTTTCTTTTTGTAAAACAAAAACACCAAAATTCCCATCTACTACTTACCGCTCTGTGGTGTGAAATATTTCTTATTGAAAAGTAAATACACCAGCAATAATGCCGTATAGAGCGGACGTACAGGTGTGAGATCCTTCTTTTTGAAAGGTAAATACACCCTCATTACAAACACTTTGGGAAGCCTGCCTTAGCAAACACACAGCCAAAGGCTTTCCAAAAAGTTTGTAATCCACCCCAATTTTGCTGTTCCAGCAATATATAATCCCAACCTAAATACTAATTTTTTAGTCTTTCATGGAAAAGTTTTTACCAAACTGACAAGTATTGCAGCATGTCGCCCAACTTATAACACGTGTTCAACAAAAATGCGGGGTTTTGGTGGTTTGCTGACAAAATATTATCTTAGTAAAGTTGTTCAACGGTGGATAATGAAACAGGGCGAAATTCACGCTCTTTTTCTATGGCTGAAACATTATTAATAAACCACCAAAAGTTCACATCTACGATTAATGAGAATATCCAAAAAGTCAGCATTGATAAAAAAAGCTTTCAAGAACCTTTAGATAAACATTTAAAAAGGGTTGATACTTGGTCTTCAAAAAATTAAGTTTAAAGATTTAATTGAATCCTAAGATTTATAAAATGCATCTATTCATTTAGATTACTATTTGACTCCAGGAAGCGCTAAAATACGGATCACTTCATATTCTTGTGGGATGATAAAAATTAAGTATAAATTTTAGCGTCTTTGTTTAAAAAGAAAGTTATATCGTTCACACATCTTAAAGTTTCTATAAAAGCCTTCAGTTTTGTATCAAAAGTTTTCTTCCGATAAGGGTGAAACGTTAGCAGAACTTGTATCGATAAAACAGAATATTTAAATAATTAGAATAGAACATTGTAATTTTTTATTAAATGAATTATAATTTACATTGGTTAAGATTGAGAAGCTGTATTTCTGCATCTCATAAATGATCTTTTAATTAACAATTAGTTTTTTATTGTTCTTTTCTTGATAAAAGAACCAAAATCAACCGAAATGAACGAANNTTTAAATCATAAAAAATGATCAAATCAGTATTTGGTGATTCTGATATCCCACAACTTTATCATGTGATCCTAAAATACCTTGTGCTACCAATACCAACTCAAGTAGAATTAGCCCATATTCAAAAAATTAAACAATCATCGAATTTTAATGTTTCAATAGAAATGATAAAGTTTGGATTTAACTGTTGCAATAATACTGTCGTTTTATTGTCTTCAGTTTAATTTAAAAATATATACGAACTAAGCATTTATAAAGTATGTTAAAAAAAGTGTTATTAATGATTCTTCTGTTAAGTTGTGGTATGTTGGTTTTTTCAAAGGAAAATCCGGCTGAGATTTCAGGCGGGAGTTTAAAAGGTTTTGTTTTTGATTCTAATTCAAATATTCCCTTAGAATATGCTACAATTTCATTGAAAAAGCAAAAAGATAATCAAATCGTAAATGGAACTATTACAGATCAAACCGGATTTTTTAAAATGAAGGGTATAGCGTTTGGAGCTTATACAGTTAGCATAACATTTATAGGTTATAAAACGATAACATTTGATCGTATCCTTATAGATCCAAATGATAAACATATTGATCTGGGAAAAATTGAATTAGAACCTGCCACGGAGAAGATTAGCGAAGCTGTCGTTGTTGCAGACAGACCAACTATGACATATAAGATTGATAAAAAAGTAATCAATGTAAGTCAGCAACATACTTCGGCTTCTGGAACAGCGGTGGAGATTTTAGAATCCGTTCCTTCCATTACTGTGGATATAGAAGGAAACGTGAGTTTACGTGGAAGTGAAAGTTTTACAGTACTTATAGATAATAAACCAACCGTTTTAGATCCTAGCGATGCTTTAAGTCAGATACCTGCAAGTGCCATTGAAAATATTGAAATTATTACAAATCCTTCAGCAAAATATGATCCTGATGGAACTTCGGGCATCATCAATATCATTACAAAAAAGAACAAACTTCAAGGGTTTAATGGAATAATCGATTTGAACCTTGGAAGGTTTGAAAGATATGGAGGTGATTTTCTTATTAATTGGAGAAAAGAACGGGTAAATGTATTTTTTGGTGCAGATCTTAATAACCGAAATATGGAAGGACAAAGCGATTCAGAAAACAGAACAACAGTGAATGATACTACCTCCTACATTTTATCAAAAGGAGATTTTAAACGTGGCGGGCAATCGTATAGTTTTAGAGGAGGACTGGATTTAACCTTAAATGCAAGAAATTCAATAAATTTTGATGCAAGAGCAGGATATAGGGAGAGAACTGGAAGTAGATTAACCGATTATCAGGAATATACCATTCCTTCTACAAGCAATGATTCATATTTAAGTAAAGAGTCATCAAGCAGAGGAGGGTGGTTTTACAATTATAGTTTAGGATATACACATAAATTCCTAAAGAAAGGTCATCAGTTGTATACGCTATTAAATTACAGACTAAGTGACTCTGATGAAGAATCAATTAATGAGTTGTTTAATGCTTCGGACAACTTGTCAAGTGGTCAGAAATCATTGGAGGCTGGTCCGAGCAGAGATTATCGATTGCAGATAGATTATACCTTGCCCCTTCGTGTAAAAGATAAATTTGAAGCAGGATATAATTTGCGTATTGACGATAGCAATGAGCTTTCTGAATTAGAACAGTATAATCAAACAACACAAGTTTACGATTATATGACAGATTTTAGAAACGAGGTAGACTATTACAGTGAAATTCACGCCATATATTCTACATATTCGGGACAAATTGGTAGTTTTGGTTATCAGGGAGGTTTGCGTGGTGAATATACATACAGGGATGTTACGGTGCACGAAACAGGAGAAGCATCATTAATTGATCGATTTGATTTATTTCCAACAATTCACTTTTCATATAATACTCCAAAAGAAAATCAATTTATGGCAAGTTATTCCAGAAGGATTCAAAGACCAAGAAGTTGGTATCTTGAACCTTTTATAACATGGTCAGATGCTTATAATGTTCGAAGAGGAAATCCTGATCTTTTACCTGAATATATTGATTCTTATGAATTAAGCCATATTTTAAAATTTGGAACAAACACTTTTTCAGTGGATGCATATTATCGGGTCACAAATAATAAGATTGAACGAATACGAAGTGTTTACCAGGAAAATGTTTTTTTAAGAACTTTTGAAAATGTTGGAAAAGACTATGCTTTAGGAATTGAGTTGATGCTTGGAATTGATGTGGCCAAATGGTGGCATATCGATTTAATGGGTAATATATATGATTATAGAGTAGAAGGTACATTTGATTACGAATCAAATGGTGAAACACATGTTACAGATTTCTCTGAAAGTAGTTTTAATTGGAATTCCCGATTTAATAATACCCTTAGATTAGGAAAATCTACTCGTGTTCAGCTCAATGGAATGTACAACAGTCCAACGGTTTCATCGCAAGGTAAACGAGATGGTTTTTTTATGACTAATTTGGCAGTCCGGCAGAGTTTCTATCAGAACAAGCTTGCTGCAACTTTGCAGCTTAGGGATCTGCTGGGAACAATGAGGCACTCTTCTACATACGAGGGTGATAACTTTTATTCATATTATGATTTTCAACCCAATTCACCATGGGTTACATTAACATTGTCATTTAAAATTAATAATTATAAAGCAGATCGAAGAAATAGATCTCAAGAAGGTAATGATATGGGGGGTGGAGATGACGAATTCTAAATGATAATAAATGGAAAATACACATTCCTGAAAGCTATGCCGCATCAAAAAAATATTTGTGCATATACCTGACTGATATACTAAAAAGATAAACCTTTGTGGTATAAATTTAAAGCTATGAAAACAGTATCTTTAAAAATTGACGATTCAATCTTTGCAGAAACAGAATAGATTCTTTCAAGGATTAAAAAGCCTCGTAATTGATATATTAACGAAGCATTAGAATAGTACAATCGTATCCAGAAAAAAATGATTCTTGAGAAAAAACTTAAAAAAGAATCAGAATTAGTTAAAATGGATTCAATAGCTGTACGTAAAGAATTTGAAGATATAGAATATGCAGGTTAAACAGTTTGAAATTTGGATTGCAGATTTGAATCCACAGATTGGAACGGAACCTGGTAAAACAAGCCCGGTTCTTGTAGTTCAGACAAATTTGCTTAATAAGATACAACATCCTTCTGCTGACAAAATATATCCTAGTAAAGTTGTTCAACGAGTGATAATGAAACAGTGCGGCAAACCCGTCCAAAATTTAACAGCGAACTATTAGCCACAATAATTTTTCAGCAGCAGCGTTTAGATAAAAAAAAATATTATGAGACGAATTTATCTAACATTCTGCTTTGGTTTAATAACAATAATGACCTTTGCTCAAAAACTTGAGACAAATATTACTATTTCACAAGCAGTTACATCAGGAAGTATCGATATACCAGAAGGTAAAATAGCTCTTGGATTTTCAGGTGCAATTCAAGGATTATTTAATGCCTCAGAAAACATTGCAATTGGGACTGAACTGAATTATTCTTATCAGGACTATAATCTCTCAAAAGATTTTAAAGGTATTTCAATTCCCGAATCAAATTCGTATTATGAAAGTGGAATCATATTACAAACTCTTAACATCCCTTTGATATTGAGATATAAAAGTCAAAAGAGCTGGATTGTTCAGGTTCAATTAGGTTTAACATACATAATAGATTCAAAAACTGAAGTTGATTATATTTATTCAGACTGGACTAATGAAATTGATACAAAAACAGAAATCACTGATAAAAGTGACCATTTAAATAAGGACTTTAATAGTTATATAAACTTAGGTTTTGGTAAAGAATTCAAAATATTCAATATTGATGCAAGTCTGCAAATATTTTCTGAGATTGCATTGCAGAATTATAATTTTTCGCATTCCGGAATCCAGAATGAAGCTATATATGATTATAACGTTCAACCTTTCTTGACTGGATTGAAATTTGGCATAAGACTATAAATTAAAGTGGCTAACACGCTAACAAAAACCATACGGAGGGTTGGAGGTTTTTTAACAAGCTTCTTGCCAGCAAACAAGTTTTAATTATCTTTAACCCTCGGTAAGAAGGGATACTCTCCTACTCACTCTAAACCCGAATTAACCTAACATTTTAAAAATAAGACAGAAAACAACATGAAAAAAATCTTAATTGCGTTAATCTTATGTGGATTAACAATTTTTACAAAAGGACAGGAAACAAGTGTGGAAAAATCAATTTTTGGTGTTCAAACCGGATTATTAGGAATATGGATACATAATGAATCCCGGTTAACAAATGAAATTTCATTACGAAGTGAATTGGGTTTTGATAGTGGAATATTTGGTGGCAGTTTTTATAACAAAACCGGTTTTATTATGACCCCGGTAATTACTGCAGAACCAAGATGGTATTATAACCTGGAAAAGAGAGTTTCTAAATCAAAAAATATCAAAAATAATAGTGGAGATTTTATAGGTATGAAAATAAGTTACAACCCTGATTGGTTTGTAATTTCAAATTATGACAATCTAAAAGTTGTAAATCAGGTTTCAGTTATTCCAAAATGGGGAATAAGAAGAGTTTATGGCGAACATTTTAGTTTTGAAGCAGGGCTAGGAGTCGGATATAGGTATATATTTGCTAAAAGTGCCGGATACCTTGAAAACGAAAGTGAAGTTGCACTTGATTTACACCTAAGAATTGGTTATAATTTTTAGAACCATATCGTACGTAGGATGAGGCTACCCGAAAAGTCTTAGTGTTTCTT
>DMBU01000072.1 GCA_003446015.1 Bacteroidales bacterium
TTGACGGCTATGGCCGGCAGGCAGGAAATGCAATGGAGATCAGGAATCTCATTTCTATGAGATGGAGCTGTCCAAAAATGAATGATTTGCCACAAACCTGCCTGACGGCAGCCAGGGGCTCATAGACACGAAATTTCACAAAGAGTTAATTTGCTGATAGTATTTGATTTGTGATTCTTGGTGTCTTCGTGTTTTAGTGGCTAATTTAGAAAAATATTGGATCTTGTACCTCATGACAAATTAAACTTTTCGTAAAACGACCACTCAGAAAGATGGCTTCTTTTTTGTACGAAACAATTGATTGGTTAAATGAAAACATTTTATTGCCAGAAAGTGTTATTAAATAATACTTATCTTAGCAAGCGTGAATTGAAAAAACCGAACACAATGAAAAGCAAACTCATTATAACAGTAATCATTAGCATTATAACTTTTAATATTCATGCTCAGGAATTAAAAGCAGGTGATAAAGCTCCGGATATTGTCCAGAACCTGATTACTGGTGAAGAATTTCAATTGTCAGAATTAAAAGGGCAGATGGTTTTAATTGATTTTTGGGCATCGTGGTGTAAACCGTGTAGAAAAGAGAACCCCCATATTGTTGAAATTTATCATAAATATAAAGACGAAAGCTTTAAAAACGGCGAAGGCTTTACCATATTAAGTGTTTCGTTAGATTTTAAAAAAGAAATGTGGGAAAAAGCAATTATTGATGATTCGCTTGAATGGCCTTATCATGTTGGTGATTTAAAAGGCTGGAAAAATGCTGCTGCTGTAAAATATAATGTAAAGAGTATACCACAAAGTTTTTTAATTGATGGCGATGGAATTATCGTAGGACTAAACTTAAGAGCTGAGGATCTGGAAAAACAGCTAAAAAAACAACTAAAAAAAAAGTCTCTTTTTTCTTCAAAAATCTGATGAAAAATAATTAGTGCATACAAATAAAAAAGCCGGTCAATACATTCTTGCCGGCTTTTTTTATCTATTCATTCAATTTATCGTCGACTATTATATCGAGCCTCTTCTAATAAAGCCTGCAGCCTGGCCACCATATCGGCATTAGCTCCTTCAATAGAAACAGATTTAGTGGTTGTACAATCCAATGCATCAATTAAATCGAGTAATCCCTGATCAGTATCAGGATAATCAACTCCACCATAGGTATAATAACAACTAGCTCCATCGGTACAACATGCAGTAACTTCAACTGTATCGTCGCAGAACAAATCTTGTTCACAAGCTTCTTTTGGATCCTCTTCGCAAGCTGTATTTATTGCAGCTATTGCAAATACTCCAGCAATTAATAACGACATAATAAATACTTTTCTTTTCATAACTTTAGATTTTAATATGATTATTATTTATCTGAATACACTTTTGTGTCAAAATTAAACATTCCCGGATCAAAACGTAAATTTAATAAGGTTTCTTGTACTTTAATTTTAGTTTTCATTTTACTTTGGAGATCATTGCTGTCAAAGCCATTTTTGTTTTTACCATCGAGACTATAAGCAACAATTTCACGCATATTTCTCTCGTCTTCAACAACGTCTTCTCCTCCTTTAGATTCTTTTCTCTTTTGCTTTTTTGATTTACCAAATAAGATATCGCTTAATTTAATTTTTAAATGATACTCATAATCTTCACCCAAACTTTGCATGCCGTAAGCCGTAATATTTAATGCTGTGCTTGAAATAAACGTTTCAGGAACATAAATTGCATTCTTAAAAATAAAAATTTTACTCTCTAAAGTTTTAAATTTAATATTATCAAGCTCGTCAATTCCGGTAAACTTGGACATACTCGTCGCTGGCTCAAAATTATAAACACCTCCATCTTCAAGGCGCAATGAACCCCTCACTCTCATATCATTCTGAATTAATGAATCACCAATCATATTTACCCTGGTATACAAATTTGTTGAAAACAAGCCACTTAAATTTTCTGATTTAATCGATGGTTCATAATACGCCTGGAAATTATCAAAGTCGGCTAACAGCTTATGAATATCCATTTTATCAATAACATGATGGGTTTCAATAACCGATTTATTATCCGGTTTTATCATGTATTTAACGGATGTGCTCATCATACCATTAAAGGCTTTAAACTTGAACTGATCAATAATATAAACGCTATCAGTTATATTAAATAAGGTTGAAACATCTTCAATATAAACCTTATCATAGGTCAAACTTTTAACTTTTACAGCTCCCTTAATTAACATAGTAAAGTTTGTTGGAACTGATGTTTTTTCTTCTGTTTCAGCCTTCGTTTCCTGGGTTGAATCTGTAAGTATAAATGGAGCAAACATGGAGTAATCAATGTCGCCAAAACTCATGCGAGTATTAACAATCAGCCGCTCTTTCTGGTTTTTAATTACCGTATTATAAACGTTTTCAATTATGGTTGAATCAATCCCAAATTCTATACCCCCTGCTATACCCATCATTTTGCTAATGGTTATTTTTTTAGGATTCATCTCAATAAACCCTGACAAGTTTTCAATTTTATATAAGGGCTCATCAAACAATTCAGCATAAATATTGTTCATTTTCAGATCATAAGAGCTATTTTTAAAAACAATATCCATTACCTGATAATTAAGAGAATCCATATTTAGATTTGCTTTCGATCTGACATTTAAAACAACGTTTCCTTTTAACGTTTTAAGCAACGAATCAGGAAGCATAACTTTTGCTTCTTCAAGATTTGTAATTATTTTACTTTCAAACTCATACCTCGGATTATCCAGATTATTGATTTTTGCATTTCCAGTAACTACAGATCCCTTTGTTTCAATATGATAGGACTTTATATTTAACTTAAGTTCAGCCATATTATTGATACTGCCTTTAAAACCTGCATTGAATGAAGTGTTTTTTAATTCAACATTATAGGTTGGGATTTCAATATTCAAATTCTTAACCTTAAGGCTATTTGGTCTGTATACAATTTTGCTTGAAAAGTTTTTAATCGATAACGAAGAATACAAATCAGCATTAAAATTGCTTAAATTAATATCAGCAGTCGAATTAGCCATGATATAGTCAATGAAATCATCTCCAATAGAATCAGGTAATTCACCTTTTGTTGAAAGACTTGCTACAATATTCCCAGTTATGTTTTCAACCAGCGAGTCTGGAATAAAGTTTTTAAATTCACCAACATGAATATCCATGTTTGTTTTTATCTCATATTTTGGGTGATCAATGTCCAGAACAGAAAATACAAGATCAAACTTGCTTTGTTCTGTCTCAAAATGGAAAGCACTAAATTTTGCCTGTGTTGATTTATTATTTCGTAGAATTCCATTGGTAACCTCCCCTTTAAATGAGATATTTTTTACTTCAGGATAATCTGCAGTTAAGATATTTCCATTTCGAAGTTCAATTGTTAAATCAACTTTTGGCATTTCTGAATCAGAATATATTCCCTTTACATTTGCATCCAACATCATACTTCCTGATATTTTTTGCAAGCCATATTCATTAAGCATTTCCCGAGGTGCATATTTTATTAATTCCGCCAGAATTAAATTTGAAGCTTTAAGTTTAATATCAGTATTGATTTCATCACCTAAAACAACACTCCCCAACAAATCTAAGCTTGCCCCATCTGTATTTACATTCAATTTCTTTATACTAACAGAATCATTTTCATAATCAATATCAAACTTCAAATCAGTTTTATTCATCAGATTTAAATTTGTTTTCTCGAAGCTGCAATCAGAAAATGATATGTCCCCAAATACTGAAGCCATAATATCTTCTCCCTCAATATTCGCCTTTACTTTTATTTCTGGTATTTTAATTTTAGCAGAGGCTTTAATTTTTTGATCGTGGTAATAACATGTTATATTTTTTAAGGATAAATTGGTAATATTAACATTCAGAGGTTTTGAGGGCAAGGTATCACCATCAGTAGTTTCGTCGGCACTTATTAAAAAGTCAATATTAGATATTCCGCTGGTATCCACGAAATAATGAACAGTTGCATCTTCTATATCTACTTTTATGATTTCAAAATTCCCCTTTAATAATGGCTTTGATTTAACAGAAACATAGATCTTTCCAATACGAGCTATGGTATCCATTCCTGCTAGTGCTGAATCTGAACTTCCTGAAATTATATGTGTCCCCAATAAAACATCGTGAAGTTCAATTGTAGCTAATGGAAATTTTCTTAATAAATTAAACGACACATGATCAATTTCGACAGGAGCCTCAATACTTTCGCTTACCCTTCTTAAAGCAATATCTGCTATTTTATCTTCAGCTAATTTTGCTACAACGGTTAATGCAATTATCACAAAGATAAGTATCCCTATAAACCATGAGAATATTTTTAGAAGTTTTTTCATCTGCTTAAGATATTTTGAATAAGAATCTAAAATTATAACAAATTATACGCCGAAAATCCTTTTGGTTAATTTAATCAAAGCATAAAAATGAATGATGAAAATAATCATTTTTATGCTTTCAACAAAACAAGTTTTATTTTTTAAGGATATAAATAAAAAAGAAGGGAGAGTTAGTTCAACTTTTTTTTTACAAGCCATATTTGTCGACCAAATAAATAAGGGAAGCCATCGCAGCAGCTCCTTTTTGCATATCCTCGCGATTCACATGATCAAAGGTATCATTCCCGGAGTGATGCCAATCAAAATAATGAGTTGGGTCAGTCAATAATCCCGATAATGCAGTACCATTATCCTTTAAAGGACCAATATCTACTCCGCCTCCACCTTTAATAAATATATTTATTTCGTGAGGTTTAAAAAGATCAGACCATGATATCATTTTCTCAAAAGATTCCTGATCTGCATCAATAGAGAAACCTAAAGGACTTGTTACACCTCTGTCACTTTCAACTGCAAAAATGTGTTTTTCATTCTGAATGCGAGCCTGATTAGCATATTCTCTGCCACCTCCTTGAGATATTTCTTCATCCATAAACAAAACTGCACGAATTGAGTGTTTTGGTTTGTACCCTAATTCCTTAAAAATTCTCAGTACCTCTATAGCCTGCATACAACCACCACCATCATCATGAGCCCCTCCACTATTATCCCAGGAGTCTAAATGTCCACCAACAATAATATATTCGTTTGGAAAATCTGTGCCGGTAATTTCGCCAATGGTATTATATGAAATTGTATCAGGCATATTTTTACAATTTGTTTTAAAATAAAATGTTAAATCCGGATTCTCTTCTAATTTTTCACTTAACAAATCAGCATGTTTTGTAGCAATACAGACGACAGGCACCGTTTTTTCACCGATAGCTTTACGTGTTGTACCAGTATGTGGAAATTCATCAATTGAGGTGGTCAAAGATCTGATGACTGCTCCAACAGCTCCATATTCTGCAGCCATTATTGGTCCCATAAATCGTTGTCCTGCAGTTTCGCCATAAGCCTGAAAAGGATTTTCTAATTCAGGGTTCATTGCCTGGTTAAAAAATAAGATCTTACCTTTAAGTTGATCTTTGGTAAATCTGGATAAGTCCTCCAGCCCATTGATTTCAATTACCTTAGCCTCCAGTCCGCTTTCTTTCGTAGCTATTCCTCTGCCTAAAGCGCAAACATTTACATTTATAACTTCATCTTTAAACTTAATAGCTCCTAGCTCCTGGTCTCCTCTTTTCCAATTCATAACCTGAGCCTCTTGTAAAAAGACTTTATCAAGTTCCATATTATCCATAATTCCCTTTGCCCATTTTGAAGCTTCAATCCCTTGTGGATAACATGCAAGGCGTTTTTGAAAATTTTCAGTTAAATAGTTTAAATTCTGATAAGATTCTGAACTTAAATTTGCAGATTTAAATATGAGCTTTAAGGCTTCCTCATCAGAGCATTTCATTATCGCTTTATTGTTACAGGATAATAAACTTATTGTCGAAACAAGCAAAAGAACTATCTTTTTCATATAATTTTCTTTTTTGGACAACGTTAATACGAAAAGGATTAAAAGAAGTTTTTTATACACAAAAAAAAGAGCCAAAGGCTCTTTATAAAAAGGTTAATAAATTAAAGTGTTTGGGTTAAACAGAGTGTTAGACTAGGAAGCCTAATAATTTACAATATTGTTATATCGACCATGAAATTAACAGTTGCAAAATAATATTGATTTTTCAATTATTTTTTACTCGTCGACAAACAACAACTTCCTAATCCTAAAATGCAACTTCCTCAGGAAATTTCTATTTTGCTTTTATATTAAAAAGAGAGTGCCCGATTAAGGCACTCTCTCAACATTAGATTAATAACAAGGTAATAGATTCCTTATTTTTGTTTAATAAACGATTTTGTTATTGGTCCTTTTTCGTCTTGAACAGAAATGATGTAAGATCCTGCAGGTAAATCAGAAATATTAACTTCTCTTTCATTACCATCAATCTCAACAACTTTAACTAATGAACCAATCATATTGTAAATACTAACAGTTCCTTGCTTAGTTCCATTAAGAACATTTACATTAATGTAAGAACTTGCAGGGTTAGGATAAACAAGAATATCAGTTGATGCTTCGTTTCCAAGAACTTCTGCATCCTGGATATTTCTTACCATGTTACTACTAAATGAAACTCCTGTTACATTAATTGTATAATC
>DMBU01000067.1 GCA_003446015.1 Bacteroidales bacterium
TCGTCTTCTTTAAAGATATTTAAATTTGGTTTTTCGATATAAATTCGGGATATATTTTTCCCGTTTTCCAATTGAAGATAATCGCTCCAAATCAGTTGATGGTCGAATTCTTGATCGAGAAGGGCTTTCAGACTTTGCATTTTTTCTTGGTATTTCAATTGCCTTTGAACTCCTTTCGAAGCGATTTCAAAGCCAACCTGAGCCGATTTATCATTTACGTCAAACTTCAAATTAAAGCCTTTGATGCCCGTTTTCTGGAGTATCCAGCTTGAACGCTTGCGCGATTTTCGCCATCGCTTTTTGCTGTACTCATCAAAGTTGACCCAAAATTTCTGTCGAATAAGCTTTGCTTCGTCTTTGGAAAACATAATTCGGTTTTTTTTGCAAAAGTAAGAATCTTAGAGGAAAGGAGTGTTAATAAAAATAGAATTTGGAATTTGGGGTGGCATGATTTTCACCCTCTAATAACGATATCTTGGAATAAAAGCAATTATAAAACAAATAATCTTTATATTTGGAGTTGTGCGTCAAGCTATATGAGGCGATCGTGCAGACAGAGTTTAAATTGAAAAAACTGATATTGCCAACGCTCATTTGGCACAATTGTAAGCTCAGACACTACGACTGAAACTTCAGCTTGCAAAAGAGTCGGATTTTTGCCGAAGCAAAACGAATAATATACATTTATTGAAGTAAATAGGAGTCAATGAAAACAAAAAAATACTTACAAATTTTCAATTATTTACTTGAGTTTTCAAAACTTAGAAGTAAAGCAGTTAGAGATATTGAAAACTCAAAAAACTATCTTGAGATTATTTGGATGTCCAATATTCCAGTTGACGAAAAAATCGACTGCATTATTCATGAGAATTATTCAAATGAATCTGACTACTGGTTGAAAATATCAAAACCAATTGAGCCTGAGAAACCTAACTTTCCAAAACCTCCCAAAAACCTGCAAAATTGGATTGATAATGCGAGTTTGTTAAATAAAGACGAATTGCCTGAACTTTATGCTGAAATAGAATTAGAAGAAAGGGAAATTTTAAGCCTAAAAGGCCATCCTGAAATTGAAAAAGAATTTACCGAATATTGCGAAGATAAGTGGTTTCAAGATTCTGAATTATACTGGTCTAAAAAACAAATCTATGACATCAATTTCGCAGCCTATGAGAAAGTAAATTTCATTTACAAAAAGCTCTTTTCTATTTATAACAAATCGCAACAATTTGGGGAAGAATATGAACTTATTACTGGTATTGGATTACTTAATTTCAAAGAAAGCGATGAAACGCCATTGATTTGTCGCCACATAATTACAGCAAAAGCAGAGATTCAATTTGAATTTTCAAAAAGGGATTCTAGTATAATTATTAGTCAAAGTTTAGAAAATGGACTGCAAATAGAAACCGATGCAATAATTGATTTGTTCGACCAATTTGATTCAAATGATATTATTGAGAGTGAAAAAGGAGCCAGAGAATTAATAAAAGAAAAGGAATTAGTCAATCCATTTGATGAAGACATTCATGAAGTTTTGCAACTTCTTGCAGAAAGAATTAAACCAGGAGATGGCAACTACAAAGAGACAAAAGTCAAATTAAAGGAGATTCCAAATAAAGAAACTATCTTTTTTGCGCCAGCAATTATTTTGAGGAAAAGGGATACAAGAAGTTTTACTTCAATGTATGAAAAAATAATTGACGATATTGAAAGTTCAGAAAATACTGAAATTCCGACATTGGATGACTTAATTGACCTTGAAAAACCAGAATCATCATTGGGGAATCCACCGATAGACAATATCGAATTAAAAGACACCGAAACAATTTATTTTCCCAATAAATTCAACGATGAACAAAAAGCCATTATAAACAAGGCAAGGTTTAATAATAAAGTATTGGTTCAAGGTCCTCCAGGAACTGGGAAATCCCACACCATTTCGAATCTGATTTGTCATTTATTAGCAAATGGCAAGAAAGTACTTGTAACGGCATACACTAAAAGAGCTCTAGAAGTACTCAAAGATAAATTGCCTGCTGAGTTTAAAAACCTAACCGTTAATTTATTAAGTGGCGATTCATCTTCCATCCAAGATTTAGAGGCAAGTGTAAATACGATAAATGATGAACTTTCGAATACGGACATTGAAGTTCTTCAGAAAGAAATTGAAGAATTGGAACATGATTTATCTATATTAAAAGAAAGGAGAGCTTTTGACACAAACGAACTGTTAAAGATTAAAGAAAAGTCATCAAGGAAAATAGACATAAACCCAGCTTATCAAGGAAATTTAACCGAACTCGCAAAAGCATTGGAAATTGATAAAAAAAGGCATGATTGGTATGAAGATGGTTTTGGTGATTATAAAAACAATGAAATTTTAGAAAAATTAGAAATCTATATTTCATTATTTCAGCACTATGGAAATGTAGATAAAACTGTTTACGAATACCAGATACCAGAACTTTCAGCCCTATTTGAATTTAATGATTTTGAAAACTTTAAAAACCTTGTCTCAATTGCAAATAAAAATAATCTCACAAAGGAAACTTGTGAAATAATTAAATGTGAGAATTTTGAATTGCTCGGAAACTATTTAGCTGAACTTCAAAAATTATTTAACAAAATTTCAATTAATCTTCACCCGAATAAAGAAGAACTTATTGCAGATTCTTTAAATCACAACAAACAGTTCTGGGTTAACAAAATTGAAAAATCAAAACCAATTTTGGTGGAATTACAAAAGCATGATCTGCGATTTATTGACCTAAATATTGAGATTATTTTTCCAAACGGAAAGTCGTTAATAAACTTGAAAAACGATGCAAAAACCCTTTTGAATTTTTTAAATGAAGGCAATGTTTTATCAGGCTTAAGTTTTAAGTTTAAAAAACTATTTTTACCAACAGACATAAAGGAGAAATTATATTTCATTGATTCAATAAAGGTTAATGGCAGTCCTTGTGATACGAAAGAAGAATTTATTACTGTCATTGACCACATTAAAATCATCCAAAATTTTGAAGAATTGGTTCAAATTTGGGACAATGGCAGTAACTCATTTAATTTATTTAATGATAAGCTTAATTTCTATCAACAACTTTATAATGAGACTTTAGAATTATTTCAAACAATTTTAATAACACAAGAAAAAATAAAACAAATCCAAAGTGTCTCAAATATTTCTTTCAATGGCTTTACTATTAATGCATTAAATCAAGCCATTACAAATACGGAAAACACATTGATTTTAAATAAAATATCTGGTTATGCAATAAAACAAAATGAATTGCTGGGCTATTTGTCACGGAAAGAATTTCATCCAATAGCTTTAGATATTTATAAATCTATATCAAATTTAGCATTAAATGAATACAAAATACTCTGTAGTTATCTGGAACAGCTTCAAGAAGATTTTAAGGACTTTGTTAGATTTAAAAATCTCAGAATAGTATTAGCTCAATATTTTCAGAATTTGATTGAGAAAGTTGAGAATAGCAATTTCACACATAGCGAAATCCCAAATTTAAAACAAGCAATTCTTTACAGGCATGCATTTGATGAATTATCAAATTTGTTAAGTGCTGATTTTGAAAGAGAATTAAACGAAAAAATTAAATCTTACGATTCAAAGGAGGAAAAATTAATCGCACAAATTGCTGCAAAGAAATCTTGGGTATTCGTTCTAGATAATCTGAAAAGAAATAGAAGTCTTCGGCAGCACCTTGAAGCATGGGTTCAAGCTGTTAAAAAAATTGGAAAGACCGGCAGAGGAAAACGAGCTTTAAAGTTCAGAAAAATTGCACAGGAAGAAATGGAACATTGTAAAACATCGGTTCCTTGCTGGATTATGCCACTTTACAAGGTCGCTGAGACAATTCAACCAGAAAGAGGAATTTATGACTATGTAATTATTGATGAAGCAAGTCAACTTGGTCCCGATGCGATTTTCTTACTATACATTTCAAAAAATATTATCATTGTTGGAGATGATAAACAAACCTCTCCTGAATATGTCGGAGTTGAGGCAAATGCGATGACTCCATATATAAATAAACATCTTCAAGGCATTCCATTCAAAAACTTTTATGGAACAGAATATAGCTTTTTCGACCATGCAAAAAGATTTTGTGAAGGAATTACTGTTTTAAGGGAACATTTTCGCTGTATGCCAGAAATAATTGAATTTTCAAATAAATTATTTTATGCACCAGATGGGAAAGGGCTTTATCCATTAAAACAATATTCCGAGAATAGATTAGAACCATTGATGCATGTTTATTGCCAAAATGGGTATGTGGAAGGACAAGGTTCAAGTATTCGTAATGAACAAGAAGCAATTGAGATAAGCAATAAAATTTTTCAAATAGTTAATGACGAAAAATATAGAGGAAAATCTATTGGGGTAATTTGTTTACAAGGAAATGCACAAAGTTATTTAATTGAAACACTCCTTGTTAAAAAGATTGGAGAAACTGAATTTAAAAAACGAAAGATTATTTGTGGAAATTCTGCCAGTTTTCAAGGAGATGAAAGAGATATTATTATTTTGAGCTTGGTAACCGCTCATAACCACAATAGAAGTGCGTTGACACGTCCAGAAGATGAAAGACGTTTTAACGTTGCAGTAAGTAGAGCCATTGAACAAATCTGGCTATTCCATTCTGTTTTACTAGAGGATTTAAGTAATTCAGGTGATTTAAGATATAAGCTTTTAGACCATTTTGTTAATTACCAACCTTCAACACCGCCAATCCCAATTCCAATTGAAAAAACTTTAGGTAATCAGCCCGAACCTTTTGATAGCTGGTTTGAAGTTGATGTTTTTAATGACATTGTAAATAGAGGTCATCGCGTTAAGCCGCAATATGAAGTTGCTAAAGGAAAATATAGGATTGATTTAGTTGCATTTTTCCCAGATGGAACTAAAATAGCGATTGAATGCGATGGTGATAAATGGCATGGCGCCGACAAGTATCAAGATGATATGATGCGTCAAAAAGTTTTGGAACGATGCGGTTGGCAATTCTTTAGAGTACGTGGCGGGGAATATTATACAAACAGAGAGAAAGCATTAGAGCCACTTTGGGGCAAGTTTAAAGAGCATGAATTTAAAAAGGAAAAGAATAGTGAATCTGTAATACATAATAATTCAACTTCAAATAATTCTTTCATTGTAAATACGAATATTGAAACAGAAGCGGAATTTCAAAATGATGTAGAATCTGAACGTACTGATAATCGGTTTTCTGAAATACCAGTGTTGGGGTTGGATTTTGAATATTCAGAGCAGAAAGCCCTTTTTACTAATAATCCAGATTCAATTTTAAGATATTTCAACTTGTTCAAGAACGGCACTTACATCATGTCGAGAGAAAATCTATCAATTGCTGATTATGTTTTACCAATTCAATTAAGTCAAAAAAATGGATTTCTCCTTCAATGTTACGAATCTGGTCACATTAACAAAGTGTATATATCAACATTGCTTTCACGGAAAATTGACAAGGAATACATGAATGGATTGAACCGTAATGATAGTTTGAAATTTTTGACAATTATTGAGACGGAAAAAATTATTGGAATTTTCTTTTATGAAAATGGAGTGAAGAAATTCAAAGCTCATTTAACTGAAAATATTTCATGTAGAGAACAGCTTCACCTTCAAGGCTATAAAGTTATATATAGTGAATTCAATAAAATTGAATATGAAATTCTACCCTTAAAAATTCAGAATGAGATGTCCCGGTTGATTTTCCAAAGTTTTACTGCCAATGGCAAGCCTGTTGACAATAATTACTATGAGACAGAATGGTCTGTAATAAATAGATTTGTCAATCGGAATAGAATTTTTAGTGAACCATTAATTGATATACAAACTATAGAGATATTTCCAGCGGATAATAGTACTTCGTCCGATTTAGAAATAAAATTGAACAGTATTGTGAAAATAAAATATCTGAACAAGGATAAGGAAATAAGAATACAATTAGTTGAATACCATGCACAAGGTCTCGAAACAAACAATGGAATACAAAAAATAAACATGACTTCTCCTTTAGCATTATCAATTATTGGAAAGACTTTAGGAGACAGAGTTGAAATCAAAAACACAAATAGTTTAATTGAAATTATTGAGATAATGAATTAAACACAATGCCCCAGCTATAAAAAGAATGCAAAAGAGATTATAATTCTATCGCTGAA
>DMBU01000172.1:0-3648 GCA_003446015.1 Bacteroidales bacterium
TGTAGTTGGTCGGAGGGATACATTATATCAATGTTAACCAAGAAATCGTCTTTAGGAATACCTGGCGAAAAAATTTATCTTGATCACCAAAAAGAAATAAAAATAATTCAAGAAAATTATGGTAGTCATGAACTCATTATGTCTCAATTTAAAGTATTAAATAACGCAGTAATTAAATACAAAATTATCAATTACGTGATTCTATCTATTATTGTTATTGCGTTTGTCTCTCTTTTCTTTTAGTAAAACTTCTTAAAATGTAAATAAAATGGCACTATTTGGAAATAAATCAGAAGGCGGATTAATGGATGTAATCCGCTGTGACGAACAAGAATATCTTGTTTGGAAATGGCGACCTTCGGGCGAAGCCAATTCAACAAAAAGAGAAAATGCAATACGATACGGAAGTAGTTTACGAGTAAAAGACGGAGAATTAGCCGTTTTTGTTTACCAGCAAAAAGACGGCTCAATGCAAGATTTTATTGTTGGTCCTTACGACCAAACAATTAAAACTGCAAACTTCCCAGTTCTATCAAGCATTGTAGGTTTAGCTTTTGGAGGTGCATCACCATTTCAAGCAGAAATATATTTTATTAATCTATCGGGTAACGTTCAAGTAAAATTTGGTATTCCTTACTTTGATGTATTCGACCCGAGATTTTTGGATTTTGCTGTTTCTATGGCTGCAAGAGGTACAATAACTTTTAATATTACTGACTACAAAGGTTTTATCAAACTCAACCGCTTAATAAGTTTTGAGTTGGAAGATTTCAAAAAACAGATTAAAGATGCGGTAACCAAGTATGTTAAAGGGGTAATTACAAATATACCGGCAGAAAAGGGAATACCGGTCCTGCAAATGGAAAGAAAGCTTTTGGAAATAAATGAAATAATTGCTTCACATATAAAAACAAGACTTGAAACTGATTTTGGTGTTAACGTAAAAGGGTTTGACTTAGCAACTATTGAAGTTGACAAAGAAGGCCAAGGTTATGCAGAGCTAAGAAAAGTTACTGCCGAGCAAACCACGAGAACTACTGTTGCTCAAACTGATGTTAACATTAAGAATTTGGAAGATATGCAGCAAATAAATGCTGGTAATATCGAAGAAACCCTGGGTATTCAGAGAGAAGAAGCGCAGAGAGCACAAAGACTGCAAACCGAAACGAATTTTATTGGAGCACATGCACTCGACCAACAAACAGTGGTTCTAAAAACGGCAGCAGAAAGTCTTGGCAATATGGGAAACATTGGTGGCGGAGGTGGCGAAGCTGGTGGTGGTATGAATCCCGCTGGTATGATGACAGGTATGATGATGGGCGGTGCAATGGGAAATCAAATGGCAGGCATGATGAATCAGATGGGACAGAACATGAACCAACAACAAAACACGCCTCCACCTCCACCGCAGATTCAATATAGCATTTCTGTAAATGGTCAAACGGCTGGTCCATTTAATTGGCAACAACTTCAGCAAATGCTACAGAACGGTCAACTACAGAAGAGTACTTATGTTTGGAAACAAGGGATGACTGCTTGGGAATTAGCAGGTAATGTTCAAGAATTATCAACATTATTTGGTGCAGTTCCACCACCGCCACCGCCAGCAGTATAAATTATTTTATTACTAATTAGCAAACTTAATTATTAAACATATGGACAACTTAAATTTTAAATCAGCACGTTTTTGGCCTCTTTTTAGCAATATCTTTTTTCCTGCAGAACTTAAACTGGATAATGAATTTGCATATTACAGAAAAAAAAGGCTCTTTTTCAAACCCAGCCAAGTTTCAGTAAACATTAAAGAGATTGCTTTTTTCGATACCAGTGGCATTTTTAATAAAACCTTAGAATTTGGCTATACCGACCAAATATTAATGAAAGGGATTAGTAAAAAGAATTGTAATATTATTAAAACTCATATTATTGAAAATAGTGCTAAAATAGGTAAAGAAGGTTTAGTCATTAAATCTTTACCTTTTACTGGACTTTCTGATATATTTAAACCATTGAAATGGTTTTTACGAGAAAGGTTAATATTAACTGATGAAGCAGTTTTGTTTTTGAAGAGAAAACTTTTTTCAAATAAGACAACTTATTTGCCATTCGATAAAATCTCATTTGGCTACATTGATGGCTGGTTATCAAAAAATATTTACATAATTGGTGAGCAAAATATAATTCCTTCATATTCCTTCCCAAGCAAACCTATTAGCACATTAAAATCAAAACTAAAGGAAATCGGGTTAGAGTTAAAAAAAGGTAAATCTTTCAGACCTTTTTGGTTTTCTTCAGGTAGAAATCTTATAAATCCACCCCGTATCTTTTGCACAGAAAAAGAAATCGCATACATAGATGTTTTACCTTTTAAGGATACCGTGATAAAAGTTTTACGATACAATGAAATTGCAACCTTTAAAAAACGTAAATGGTATTCTTTGCTTGGTAGTATCGTTATTTCGGGTAATGTTGATAATATAAGAGGTCAATCAACAATTGAGTATTCTCGTGAAATCCAAAAGGAAATGGAAAGTGATAAACCTGTTATTAAAGATGATGAATTTAAAAACAACATTGTTATTTTACTTAAAAATGTATGGTTTTATAGATGGCGAGTATTTTTCTTTTCTACAGGTATAAGAGCATTTATTAAAAATCATAAAAATTAGCATTATGAATGAGGATAGCTTTTTTTCAATAAACAGATTAGTAGAATTCGGAATGGGTATGGCCGTTGCACAGCAAATGGTTAAAACCATGAATAGTGCAATGTCAAATATGCATGTTCCGGGTTCTATGAATCCTATGCAAACAGCAGCACCACAATTTTATTATGCAATGATTGAAGGTAATCAGGCTGGACCTTTTTCGGAACAGGAATTATCCCGTTTAATTGCAGAGAAAAAAATTGTAAAGGAAACTTACATTTGGAAACCAGGTTTACCAAAATGGGAAATAGCTGAAAAATTGCCAGAAATATTAAAATTGGTAGCATTAGCACCACCACCATTTCAACAAAATCCATAAGTTTATGAAAATAAATTTTGTACAAACAATTATAGCCATAGTGGTAAGTTTGCTTATCGCTTATGGCCTGTATAGTTTTCACGGTAGTGAAAATAAAATACTCTTAAGTGCAGGTAGTTTTGTGTTTCTTGCAGTTACATTAATTATTGCAATTGGAGCCAGCTTTGAACTTCCAAGAACTACAACCAATGTAAAAGTTGTATCAGGTATTTTCTTTGCAATTGCGTTGATTAGTAATCTTATATTTACCTTTTTTAACTTTTCTGTTCCAAGTTATTTTATTACGAATGGAATTTTATTGTTAGTTTTTATTTTGATTGCGTACTCAATAAATAAGGCTAAACAATAAGAAAAGTATTTTCAAAAATACTGTTTGCGAACATATTGGGCACTATGTTATCATTCCAGAAGACCTAAATATAAAAATCTCTACTTGATTGACAGTGAAGTGCTTCGAAATCGCCACATTCGGTTAGCTACAAAGCGTTTTTTACAAAATTGATATTGCAATAGCTGAAACAACGAATGGTAAAAAAAATAATGGAAATTGGAGAACTTTACGAAAAGGATTAATCTAATCTACTTGTTTTTTTACCTGTGCAATAATCAACCAAATAGAAA
>DMBU01000172.1:3686-4742 GCA_003446015.1 Bacteroidales bacterium
CAAAACCACTACCCCAATTCAGAAACGATTCGTAGGAGGTAATAAAACCAACCAGAAAAGCAATAAAGGCTAATGCATGTAAACCGTCGGGTAAAATATTTGCAAATAAACCAACAAAAAATGCTTCGTTATCAGCTATTCCATTTGCTAATGGAATGATATCATGATTTGTTTTATGTAATAAAATTCCTGCATCAAAAATTATACTTTGGAATATAAAAACGATGGTTATAAAAACGATGGGCATAATAGCCACTTTAAATGCATTCTTAGGCGTTCTGGCCGTCATAAAACGCTGTGCTTCGTGTCCGCCACCATCCAATACATTAACACTCCACCATTGTACAAGAAAAAATACAAGGATAGTAGGTATCGTTTCAAAAGTGCTTGTAAATCCTTCTTGCGGGAAGAGGCGGGTCTGTTCATAAAAATCGGTATTTAAAGCCTGATAAACAAAACGGGCTCCTCCTGCAAATTTGAGTATATAAATAGCACTTATGATGAAAGTTACAATGAATAGGATGCCATTTAAGAAATCGGTACGAACTTTTACGCTGAAAGAATTCTTGAATATAATTAACAAAGACAATAAACTGACGATTCCAAAAGCAAAATTGTAGTTCATTTGAAAAAAGACCACTAATAGTTTCGTTGTGGCAATAATATACATCGAACACATTAAGGCAACCACTAAATAACCCACATAAATGGCACGAAAACCATGCAGAATTTTAGCACTCTTTCCCGAAAAACGAAAAAGAATAAATTGATTATCGGTCATAAATCTGAGTTTGCCCCACATGGGTGCAAAAATGATTGGGACAATTCCGGCCGATAAAAATGCAGTATGATAAATCCATAAACCGGAGTATCCTTTTTCCAACAAAATTCCCATTTTGGGTAAGGAATTGATATTGTCATTATTTATTATAAAATAAGACATACCCAATATCCACCAGGGAATCATCTTTTCTGAACTAAAAATATTTTGGTGTTTTTTGGAGTATGCTAAAAAAGAAACCGAAATTAAAATTATTAAATAGGCAATAATTACGA
>DMBU01000159.1 GCA_003446015.1 Bacteroidales bacterium
AAAATGCTTGTTTTTTTTATAAAGAAAGTGCTCTTGTTGGGCAAATATTGATTGTCTGGATTTGAAAGAATTATAAAAACTGCACATATCCATCCAATTTGGGATATATTATGCGGATTTTATGTGCATATAAACAAGTTGTGTGCAACTTTAAAAAAAACAATATCCCATCAAAAAAATTTAACAAAATGAATATTAAATACAATGAAACAGATAAATCAATAGAAATTGATGACAGTTTAAAAAAACAATATTTCTATCTGAATTTACTTATGGTTTTAAATTTATTCAATGCTTTTGCACGACTATATGATGCAAATGGAAAATTATTAGGTTTTACTGAAATTATTTGGGCAATAACAGGAATTGCTTCTATAATAATTCTTTTCTATTTGAATATTAAAAAATCATCTCTAAAAAATATTAAAACAAAAAATATAAAACGATTAATAGAGAAAACAGTTTTTGGTCGAAAAAGGTTTTCTTTACTTTTAAATAACGGAAAGAAACGCGACTTGNNGTTGGCGGTCATTGTAAAAAGACAGCGGAGCATCCAATAATTATGACAAAAAAATGAATGGAACTTTTTTAACACTTAATCCAAAAGCGAAAATCTTTGAAGAATTAAAGACTCAACAACTCAAATGGTGGTCACTGTTACGTGAAGATAATGAGCTGTATATAGAAATTCGCAAAGACAACTATATCAATGTTTATTATTACGGAGGTTCAGTTGCTAAAATTGTTTATGCTAATGGTTTTGTGGCTGAAACTCATCAGAAATATTTGGGTGATGATGAACCTCGTGGAAAAACAAAAAAGGGAACGGATATATTTAAATATGACCCAATTGATTTAGCAAATCTAAACGAAACAAACATTGCAGATATTAAAAATCGCATCAAGAGTGATTATTTACGACATATCAATGATGAGAATCCGGCTGAAAAATGGATTCAAGGGAAAATGATAAAGGGAAACTCAAATTATATCGACTCAGAGTTCCAGTTCAATCAAGACACTGAAATTGGCAAATTAAGAATAGATTTGATTGAATTGACAGGAGGTGTTTTGTCTTTTGTTGAATTAAAAGGAATTTCGGATAGCCGTTTAAGGAATGATTCAATAAGGAATGTTAATACGCCTGAGATTATTGAGCAAATGCGAAAATATCATTTGTTTATCAATAAGTATGAGATGGAATTATTGGATTATTATAAAAAACTCATAGAGATTAAAAATAACTTAGGGTTGACGAAAATCGTTTGTCCAAAACTTACTCTGAATAAAATTCCCAAACTAATAATTGCAAACACATATACCAAAGACACTCTTGGCAGAAGAGAAAGGATTCAAGACATAGAGAAACTTTTAAAAAATCATAATATTGATTACAAAATTCTAAGATGAAAATAATCATTCATCGAGGCATAGACCAAATAGGAGGTTGCATAACCGAAATTGCAACTGACAACACAAAAATCCTAATAGATTTGGGTCAAAATCTTCCTGATGGTGAAGGTATTGTTAATGATGATTTTGCCAATTTCGATGCAATTGAACAGATAACAAAGGGTATTGATGCGATATTTTACACACATTATCACGGAGACCATTTAGGACTTTTTCATCTTGTTTCTGATTCTATTTCTCAAAATATTGGCAAGGTTGCAAAAAGAGTTGCATTATGTAAGCATCAACGACTTGCATTTATAAGAGACCGCAAAGAACAGTCGGAAAAAGAAATTGCAAAAATTGAAGCAATGCAATCTTTTGAATCCCAACAAATATTAAAAGTCGGAGATATTAAAATAATACCATATTTCGTAAGCCATTCGGCTTACGATGCTTTTATGTTTTTAATTGAAGCAAATGGAAAACGAATTTTGCATACAGGTGATTTTCGTGGACACGGTTATCTTAGCAAAGGTCTTCTACCAACGATTGAAAAATTAATTCTAAAACAAGGAAAGATAGATTTTCTAATTACGGAAGGAACAATGCTTTCACGTCTAGATGAAAGAGTAAGGCACGAAAATGAATTGAAAAGTGAAGTTATTGAATTAATGAAAGAATACAAAAATGTATTTGTAATGTGTTCATCTACCGATATGGAACGATTGGCTACATTTCATGCGGCTAACAAAGAAATAAAAGCCAGACCTTTTGTATGTGATGATTTCCAAAAGAACATTTTAGAAATTTTTTCAGATTCAGCTGGTAAAAAAAGTGCCTTATTTGATTTTGGGGAACCTTATGCTTTCTGGAAAGAAAACGATAAGTTAATACAATGGATGCAAGACAAAGGTTTTTGTATGTTAGTCCGTGCAACTGCCAAATTCAATGATTACATTGAGTTTCTATTGCCATTACTTGAGAAAGACAAGACCATTCTAATTTATTCTATGTGGAAAGAATATGTTAATCCAAAAAGTAAACATGCAAATAAAAAGTACTTGGATTTTATAGATAAATTCCCAAAATTGAGTAAAATTCATACAAGCGGACACGCTTCTGCTGACTGTCTTGCTGATGTTTGCAATCTTGTAAATCCGAAAAAAGGAATTATACCAATACATTCTGAAAATTCTGCTGACTATAAAAAACTGCCGATTAAAGAAGAATTAAAAGATAAAATAATTACGGAAACAAAGAAAATTGACGATATGATTATTGAGATTAAAAGAACAACGNNACAGTCGTGGAAAAATTTACAACTTTTGGAGAGCATCTCAGAACACTGAGAGAATTTGCCGGCTTGACCTTGAGGGAAGTTGCAACAAACTTAAGTATAGATACTTCTTTACTTGCAAAGATTGAACGTAACGAAAGACAACCAACTCGACAACACATTAAACAATTTGCAGACTTTTTTAAAGTCGAAGAAAAAGAATTGGTTGACGAATTTCTTAGCGACCAAATAGTTTATAAAATTTTAAATGAAGAAACAGATTTGAACATTTTGAAAGTTGCCGAAGGTAAAATCAAATACATAAAAACACAAAATGGCTAAATACAATAGAGACATACGAGGACTTAGGACAAAAGCTGCTCTTTGGTGGCCTGAAGAACTGAGAAATAAAAACGCTTTAGCGAATAATGTTCTTCCATTACTTTTAAAAACGCAGGAGGATTTTTTAAGGCTTATAATTTTAAGTAAGAACGACCCTTTCCAACTTTTTGATTTAATAAAAGTTGCGAAATACCCATCAAATCTATTCCTTAAACATTTAGCTGTTCTTGCTGACTATGGAGGCGAGCCAATTCAGCGTTTGGGTCGTTCTTTTAAAGATATATTTCCAAAAACGGAAGAAGAAAATGGGAAACACTTTTTTGATTTTATTTGGAAAGAGAAAACATACAGATATGAGTTTAAAGCATTGCCAGTAAATGGTTTAAACAACAAAAAATTATTCATCGACGGAGAAGGTCTTATCAAAGAAAGGGAATTAGACAATTTAACGTGCGATATGATTGCACTATTATTGTTTGCTTCAACATCTGACTATGCGGAACACGCTGGACTAATTGCTTGTGAAATTGGGACAATGCTCGGCAATGAAGATGAACTTATCAAGTTTGTCAAACAACGCTATATTACAGTTAGCAGAATTACAGGTGGAGCAACTGCAAATAGTTTAGGTCAATTAGCTCAATCCGAAATCGTGAATTTTCTCACAACCGAACTTGGAGACAAATACAAAATTATCCGTAACGGATATATTACAATTGAAGGCTATGATAAAAAAGGGGGAATGCCATTCGATTTAGTTGTTGAAAAAGGGGGAAATAAAGTTGGTATTGAAGTTAGCTTTCAAGTTACAACAAATAGCACAATAGAAAGAAAAGCAGGACAAGCAGCAGACCGTCAGGCATTAGTTCACAAAAGCGGTTATCAGATTGGTTATGTTCTTGACGGTGCAGGGAACTTTCAACGTTCATCTGCAATTTCAACAATTTGTAATCATAGCGATTGTACAGTAGCTTATACACTTGCAGAGTTTAAAGTATTGTCTAACTGGATAAAAAGTGTGCTATGATAAAATTCATTGATTTATTTGCTGGAACTGGCGGTATCCGTTTAGGCTTTGAAAAGGCTTGTGAAAAGTTTGATTTAAAAACGGAATGTGTTTTTTCATCCGAAATAGATAAGAACGCTTGCGCGTCTTATGAATTAAATTTTGGACATAACCCCTTTTCCGATATAACAAAAGTTGAAGAATTACCATCATTTGATTTTATGCTGGCAGGGTTTCCTTGTCAATCATTTTCATACGCTGGAAAACGCAGAGGATTTGGAGAAACCAAAGGAACCTTATTTTTTGAAGTTGAAAGGTTGTTATCTAAATATAAACCGAACGGATTTTTACTTGAAAACGTCAGAGGTTTAACAACTCACGACCAAGGACGTACTTTTGAAACCATAATTAATAGCCTTAAAAATCTTGGTTATAGCGTTGACTATTTTCTTTTAAACAGTAGTAATTTTGGAGTCCCTCAAAACCGAGTTAGAATTTACATAGTTGGAAATTTAAACGAACAAATTAAAACGAAACTTCAATCTGATGTAGGCGCAGCAGATTCCCATAAATTTAAAGAACAAAATGGACAGTTTTCTCTTTTCGAAGAACCCAAAACAATTCGAGTGATTAATGATATTCTTGAAAAAACATTTCCTGAGAAATATGAATGCACCGAAGACTTTGTGAGTAAATTAAAAAGGGTTGTAGGCAATGACCTATCAAAACTCCACGGCCAGAGACTAATTGATTATAGAGGAGGACAAGCAATTCATTCTTGGGAGTTGGGAATTAAAGGTGAGTGTACAAAATCAGAAATTGATTTCTTAAATTTATTAATAGGAAACCGAAGAAAGAAAACGTTTGGAACTCATCAAGATGGAAAATCATTAACTATAGAACAAATTAAGACATTCTATAAAAAAAATGATCTTAGTGAAATCTTAAAATCATTAGTTCAGAAAGGTTATTTGAGCATTATCGAAAATAAATTTAACCCTGTTGCTGGTAATATGTCTTTTGAGGTATTTAAGTTCCTAGACCCAGAAAGCATATCAATAACTTTAACCGCAACTGACACAAATAGACTTGGTATTGTTCAAAATGGAAGGGCAAGAAAGCTCACACCGAGGGAATGCGCTAGAATTCAGGGATTTCCAGACAGCTATAAACTTTTAGAGAATGACAATGCCGTTTACAAGCAAATGGGTAACGCTGTTTCTGTTCCAGTAATTGAAGCAGTAATCACAGACCTAATTAAAAATAATAACATTTTTAACAAGACAAAAACGAATACTTCTAAAACGACAATATTAGCAGGTCGCACATTGCCACCCATTGACCAATATCTGCCAAAGAGTGTTCCTTCTCTAACGCATTGATAGACAACGAAAGAGAGAGAAGAAAAAAGGAAAATAAACAACGAAGGCATAACTTCAGCTACCCGTCAANNCCCACATTGCACACATTGCCAATGCCCCACAAGCCAACGCTAAAACCGAAGCTTTGTCAAAGAGTGCAATTTTGCCATACAGTTAATTTCTATATTTGCATATACAATTTGTAATATTTTGAAGAATGTATTAATCATAGACGATGAAGATAAGCTAAGAAATCTGCTTTCAAAGATTATTAGCTACGAAGGATTTGAAGTATTTCAAGCCGAAAATAGTAAAACAGCTTTAAAAAAAATGGAGCAGTTTGATATTGATGTTATAATTTGTGATGTGAAACTGCCTGACGGAAATGGAGTGGATCTGTCAAAAGAACTTAAAAACAAATATCCATTAACGGAAATAATCCTGCTTACTGCGTACGGTAATATCCCAGACGGTGTTCAGGCTATAAAAAACGGAGCCTTTGATTATATAACCAAAGGCGATGATAATAACAAAATAATTCCATTGGTAATCAGAGCTTTTGAAAAAGTTGAACTGGCGAAACGAATTCTACGATTAGAAAAACAACTTGGGGAAAAGTATTCATTTAAGAGCATTTTAGGGACTTCAACGCAGATAATAAAAACGATAGACCTTGCAAAAAAAGTTGCTGCTAGCGATACTACTGTTTTACTGACAGGTGAAACCGGAACTGGAAAAGAAGTATTTGCACAAGCCATTCACCAAGAGAGTAACCGAAAAAATAAAAACTTTGTTGCTATAAATTGTTCAGCTATCAGCAAAGAACTTTTAGAAAGTGAGCTATTCGGACACAAAGCAGGTGCGTTTAGTGGAGCTATTAAGGACCATAAGGGTTTGTTTTCTGAAGCAAATAATGGTACAATTTTTCTCGATGAAATTGGGGAAATGGCATTAGGACTGCAGGCTAAATTGCTTAGAGTTATTGAAACAAGCGAGTTTTTTAAAGTTGGCGATAGTAAGCCAACAAAAATAGATGTACGTATAATTGCTGCCACTAACCGCGACTTGAAGAAAGAAATTGAAGAAGGAAATTTTAGAGAAGATTTATTTTACAGGATTTCAGCTTTTCAAATAGCATTACCAGCCTTAAGGGAACGAGTTTGTGACATTGAACTTTTTGCATATCATTTTTTACAATTATTCTCGATAAAAGCCAATAAGAGAATTGAAAAATTTACTGACGACTTCTTAAGTGCTTTAAGGCAATACCAATGGAAAGGGAATATTAGAGAACTTAGAAATGTAATTGAACGGTGTGTAATTATGACCGATGGTTCAGTAATTTCTACTGATTTGTTACCTGTCGAAGTCAAACAAAATGCTATATCTTCTCATGAAAACAAAATAAGTTCTTCATTTGAACTGTCCAATGCTGAAAAATTTCATATTCAGAAGGTCTTAAACTATACCAATGGGAATAAAACTAAAACAGCTGAATTATTGGGAATTGCAATAACTACTCTATACAGGAAGCTATCTGAATACAAAATTGATTAATCCAACCCTATCGTTTCGCTAATATTTACCCTTTCAGAATGAAAGGGTTTTTTATTTCGCAAATAATTGATTTTATTTTAAAGTACTAACAAACAACTATATATAGTTTGTTCTGTGTTTCTGGTTTATGAATTGCACTTGGTACTTCAAGTTTGTAATACTTAAATAATCAGATTATGGAATCACGAATTCAAAAAACGCTTACACAATGGTTTCCGGATGCTTTTGCACTTGAACATAAATCAGTACTAAAAACCGATTATGACTTCCTTTGTCATTTTGCTAAATATGTCGAAAGATTAATTAAGGAAGATAGCGAGAATAAGAGAGAGCCGTTTAAGATAATTAATTTATTGTATTCAAAAGGAACATTATTCGAAAGGAATGCAATAGAAAATGCTTTTTTCTTTGTTATCGCCTCTAACGAAAAACCTCAAACTTTAAAGGAAAGTCTTAGTTTAATGCCGGAAGCTCTTAGGGCTGTTTATATTAAAACAATTTTAGAAAATTAAAAAAATCAGGGAAAATGAAAATAATTATAGCAGGGGATGGTGAGGTAGGATTTTATCTTGCAGAATTGTTGGAAAAGGAATATCAGGATATTACGCTTATAGATACACAAAGCGACAAACTTACTTCAGCTGAAAAAAAATTAGGAATTGCAACCGTTTTGGGAGATTCAACAAGCTACAAAGTCTTAAATCAAGCAGGTGTACAAAACGCTGACCTTTTAATAGCTGTAACATCTGTTGAATCAACAAATATCACTACCTGTTTAATTGGCAAGAAACTCGGAGCAAAATCAACTATCGCTCGAATAAATAATATGGAGTATTTAGTCGATAAGGATACCCTAGATTTACGTGATTTAGGCATCGATGAACTCGTTTCACCCGAATCGCTCGCTGCTCGTGAGGTAAAATATTTACTAAAATCGCCAGCCTTGACAGAAGTATTTAATCTTTATAAAAAAGATTTGTACGTGATGGGTTTACGTATTGAGCATGATTCCCCGATTATTAATAAGTCCATTGCCCAATCGTCACATTTATTATCCAACAGTTCTTTTATGATTGTAGCTATTTTACGAAACGATAAAACGCTTATACCAAAAGGTGATTTACAAATTTTGAAAGGAGACTTAGTATATTTTGTAGCCACTGATAGTGGAAAGGATAAAGTGCTTGAATATGCAGAAAAAAAAACAACTCACGTGAAGAATATATTGGTTATTGGAGGGAGTAGAACAGGGAAGTATATTGCATTAAGACTTAGTAATATTTACAATATTAAATTGATTGAAAAAAACATAGAAAAATGCAATCACCTGGCAAAGCACACTCCAAATGTGCATATTGTTTACGGTGATGGTGCAGATGTTGGTTTACTTGAAGAAGAAAATATATCAGATTACGATGCTGTTATAGCTGTAACCGGAAGTGCTGAAACGAATATTTTTTCCTGTTTGTTAGCTAAAGACCATGGCGTGAAAAAAACTATTGCAATGATTGAGAATACGGGCTTATTTAACTATTCTCAAAAGATGGGTGTTGATACTTTGATAAATAAAAAAATGGCAGCTGCAAATTTTGTGTTTCGACATATTCTCAAAGGCAAAGTTCTCGCTCAGCTCTATGGAATTGATGCGGAAATTCAGGAATTTATTGTTAAGAAGGATTCTAAAATCATCAACAAATCCATTAAAGAACTGGATTTCCCTGAAAATGCAATAATTAGCGGTGTTATTAGACAAGGGCGAGGATATATAACCCTTGGAAGTTTTGAACTGAAAGCAAATGATACTGTATTTGTGTTTTCATTGCCGGAAAGTAAGAAACAAGTTATATCATTTTTCAGTTAATTTAACGAACAGAATTTCAATGAATTTAAGACAAAATACAAAGTTTGACACCTTCAAAATGATATTCAGACAAATTGGAGGTTTGCTAATTATTTTAGGATTCACAATGGTTGTACCATTACTGGTATCATTAATTTATTCTGAGTTTTATTCGGCGTTCGGATTTATACTTTCTGGCCTCATCTCTTTGATAATTGGATTTTCACTTTATAAAGGTTTTAAATCCTCGTCGGAGCCATTAAATCGTCACGCATTAATTATTGCTGCCATGGGATGGCTTTCGATTGCAGTTATGGGAGCTTTACCGTATGTTATCATTGCATATATTACTCCTGTTGAAGTGTCAAATCAATTTAAAACCATTGGTGCAGATTATCTTTCCAGCTTATACTACTTCAAAAATCCAATTCACGCTATTTTTGATAGCATGAGCGGGTTTACCACAACAGGTTTAAGCATGGCTATTCATGAACCTTCCATCGGAAAAGGATTACTTTTCTACAGACATTTTACCCAATTGCTTGGAGGTGCAGGATTTATAGTTTTAACATTATCTCTGATGAGCCAGTCGAGCAGTAGAATTTCAAATCATCTATACAGTGCTGAATCCACAGGAGAACGTTTAAAATCTACGATAACTGAAACCACTCGCATCATTTGGAAAGTTTATCTTGGTCTTACTCTTTTTCTCTTTATTTTTTTAGTTGTGGGCACGCTCATTTTGCTGCCCGATTATAACTTTGCAGATAACCTTTTTGATTCTATAAACCATGCCATGGCAGGGATGTCGACAGGTGGATTCAGCACTCTTGACGACAGTATTGCAGGATATCATAGTAGAGGCATAGAAATGCTATATCTAGTCCCAATGATTATTGGTACCTTATCATTACCCTTTTATGTTAAAGTAATTTACCAAAAACAATACAGTCAAATTTGGAAAGATATTCAAACGAGGTCGCTAATTATTCTATTTGTTTTAGGTAGCATAGCACTTTCCATTATGCTCCTTTTATCGGGACTGGTTTCTGAGCCTTTTCGAATTGGGATTTTTCAATTTGTTAGCGCCTTGTCAACCACCGGTTGGCAAACTTGTGATGTTCATACATGGGATAGTGCATCCATTTCCTTTATTGTAATTTTTGGAATGATAATAGGCGGAGCTTTTGGAGCAACAGTGGGTGGTATCAAAATATTTAGAGTTCTCGTTTTGTTAAAAGGGCTATTTTGGAGAATTAATAGTTATTTCACTTCTGAAAATTCCATTAAAGTGGTGAAATTTAATAATACTCGCCTGCTTCCAGAGGAAATGAATAAAGAAATTGCCTCGGCAGCAACTTTCGTCTTTATTTACCTCATTTTCTTAGGGGTGGGAACAATAATCGGATACTATACTGCGGGGCAAGGATTTACAATGAAAGATGCATTATTTGAATCAGCTTCTGCCCAAGGTACCGTGGGTTTATCTTGCGGAATATCCAACCCCGATATGAATCGTGGTCTTGAAATTACATATATCATTCAAATGTGGATGGGTAGATTGGAAATTATTCCTGTTCTTGTTTTATTCAGAACAATTCTTTTAGGAACAAGACCTAAAGTAGTGTAACATTCTTTGGCAAATACTTATTTGATGTATCTTTGTCAAAATCAAATTAATACAATAGTATGAAAATCAAAACAAAGCTGAATCTGGGTATTGGTTTGCTATTTAGCTTGATTATTATTTTAGCATTATTCAGCATTCGTCAAATTAATCTGTTGTCAACTGCCTCTGAAAACATTCTTAAAGACAACAAAGAAACGATTGGTTATACAAAAAATATGTTGAAAGCATTATCGGAAATTGACAGAAACCAAGAAGAAGCTTTAAACAACTTTGAAATTTATCTATTTAAGCAAAAATCGAATATAACTGAAGTTGGTGAAAACGAACTAACCGAAAAACTTTCTAAGAACTTTAGTTTACTCCAAAAAAATGCTTCAGATGAAACTGCAATGACTGAATTGCAGGTAGTTCTTTTTGAAATAATGAACATAAATTTACAAGCCATCGAATACAAAAATATCTTTGCAAAAGAAACGGCTCATAAGTCGATTCTTTTAATAAGTACAATGAGCTTGATTTGTTTCATTATTGCACTCATTCTTTTACTTAAACTTCCCGGAAATATATTAACTCCCATTAAAGAATTGACAAGCAGCATAAAACTAATTTCTGCTAATGATTATTCTCAAAGAGTGAACTTTGAAGGGCATAATGAACTTGGGGAATTAGCTGTTTCATTTAACACAATGGCAAGCAAACTTGAAGAATACAATAAAAGCAACGTTGCTAAATTGCTCACTGAAAAAAAAATAACAGAAACATTAATTAACAATATACATTACCCGATTATTGGCTTTGATACAACAAATAAAATCAATTTGGTAAACGATGAATTTCTAAAAATTTCAGGGTTGAGTCATGTTACTTTAATTGGTGCAAATATACTTGAAATAGCCTCTGAAAATGATTTAATAAGTCAAATCATTATAGTTGGTTCCAACAATAAAGCCATCTCATCAAATAAGGCCCCAAACACAAGGATACATTTGGAAATTCATGGGAAGGATATTTACTTTGAGAAAGAGATTCAAGAAATATCATTAGCAAATCGAGATGATACAAAAGGTCATTTAATGGGATATGTTGTAATACTGAAAAATGTAACCAAGTATATGGAACTTGATTTGGCAAAAACCAATTTTATTGCAACTGTTTCACATGAGTTAAAAACTCCTGTTTCAGCAATAAAATTAAGCTTGCAATTGTTAGAAAATGAAAAAACGGGCGTGCTAAATCAGGAACAACATGAATTAATAAAAAGTTGTGAGGAGGACACCCATAATTTATTGAAAATTATAGCTGAATTAACAAACTTAGCACAAGTTGAAACCGGAAACATTCAATTGAATATCGCACCTGTCAATCTAAATGATATTTTGAAATATGCTATCAATACTACAAAGTCAGTAGCAAATCAAAAAAACATTGTTTTTGAAATTGATTTACCCTCAGATTTACCAAAAGTAATTGCAGATAAAGAAAAAACAGCATGGGTATTAACAAATATTATATCGAATGCTATTCGCTATTCCAATGAAAATTCAAAAATTTCGATTTCAGCTTCAAATATCGAGAATAAAATGAGATTACTTATAAAAGATTTTGGACGTGGAATAGAATCACAATATATCAGTCGAATATTTGACCGATACTTCACTGTCCCCGGCACTAAAAAGGAAGGCTCCGGTCTTGGATTAGCAATAAGTAAGGAGTTTATTGAAGCACAAGGCGGTGAAATATCTGTTTTGAGTGAACTTGGGATAGGTAGCACCTTTTCAATAGTTCTAAATTGCAAAGATTACCTTACCTAATTTTGCAAGCACATTGCCAAAGCCCCCACGAGCCAACGCTATAAC
>DMBU01000084.1 GCA_003446015.1 Bacteroidales bacterium
AACATGGTCACAAAAAGATTTATTTACTTCAAAAGCATACAATTTAGAATTTGGAGCCATGTTATTTAAAATTTCGCGCGTAATATTTCCGTGTCCCATTCCAAACTCAACAATAATTTTGTGATCCTCTTTTGGAATATACCTGCATATTTCAATCTCTACGCTTCTGCAAGATTGTGATATTGCACCGGTAACAAACAGGTTTTTTGTATAAGCGATGCTGGTTTTAAATTTTTGATACATTAAGTGTCGAATTTTTATTCATTATTATCAAGTTCATTTCAAATAGTATCAATACTATAATAATTAAACGATTGCTTTTCCAAGGTAAACCAAGGTATTTCCTTTTTCAATTTCAAAGGATTCGTCTAATGAAGAAATTATGTGTATAAAACCAGTTTCATCCTTTAAAAAAACCGGTATTGCGTGTACTTCATATCCAATTTCCTTTAATAATCTATTAAAATGTTCCCGTGAATCAACGTTTACCTCATTTATAAACGGAAAATCTCGAACCACTTCACTTAAATTAATAAAATCATCTTTATGGGTAAATAATTGTTCATTTGAAATATCGACTTTATTGATCAGTTCGTCGGTTGATACAATTCTAAAAGCNNCTATTAACATTGTCGATGTTGTTATCAATTATAACGACTCTTCTGCCATTTTTCTTTAAATAATCGGCTATTAAACGCGCAAAATTTGAACCGCCTATCATCATAATTCCGTCAGAAGATTTTAAAAACACCCCTGTTAACTTGGCAAACAAGCGCGCAGTGGTGGCATTTAGCAACACGGTTCCCAAAACAACCATAAAAACCAATGGCGTAATATATTCCGCGTCTGGTTCTCCCTGCATAGAAAGTTTCAATCCGAATAAGGAGGCGATACCAGCAGCCACAATTCCTCTTGGGCCTACCCAGCTTATAAATAGTTTTTCATTTAAACTTAAGCCTGAATTTGAGGTGCTTAAAAAAACGCCTAACGGTCTTAAAACAAAAACCACCAAGCCAAATAAAAGTACTGTTTCCCATCTGTACAGCAGCAACATATCACCAATATTGATGTTAGCAGACAGTAAAATAAACAATATTGAAATTAATAAAATGCTTAAGGATTCTTTAAAATAACGGATTTCCTTTAATTCCTCCACTTTTAGGTTGCCAAGAACCATTCCCATTATAACCACCGTAAGCAAACCAGATTCGTGGGCGAAGGAATCGGACAATACAAATACGGCAAGTACTATTGCCAAGGAAGCCACATTGAGCAGATAATGGGGAATTAATTTTTTTTTGATTGAAAAATAAAAGGCATAAGCTGAAGCAAAACCAATAGTAAACCCAACAACAACAATTTTTCCAAATTCAATTAAAGCTTCTAACGTATAATCATAGCCTTCACCAACCCTGATAAATTCAAAAATTAATACAGCAACCAAGGCGCCTATGGGGTCAATTAATATTCCTTCCCATTTTAATACGGTTGAAACATCCTTTTTTAATGGAATATTTCGCAAAATTGGCGCTATTACGGTGGGTCCGGTCACAATAATTAAGGCCGAAAATAAAAAAGATATTTGCCAACTGATATTAAAAATGAAATGGGTTGCAAACCCAGCACCAAAAAAAGTCACCAATGAACCCAGTGTGATTAATTTAAGAATCGCCGGTCCAACATTTAAAATTTCCTCTTTTTTTAATGTTAAACCGCCTTCGAACAATATAATACTGATCGCCAATGACACAAAGTTAAATAAACGTTCGTCGGGAAACAACCCTTCAGTGCCGTTCCAAATAGGCTCCAGCCATTTTGTGCCGTCTGCAGAAATTAACGTTGATATTGGGCCAACCAATAATCCTATTAAAATTAAGGGCAAAATTGCAGGAAGTTTCAATTTCCAAGCAACCCATTGCGCAATAATTCCCAAGACAATAATTCCAGCCAATTCTAACATATATTCCTCTTTTGTGTGGGTTGTCATTTGTTGAAATTTAGACAACACCGCAAGATAATTAAATATATTTTACAAATCACCAAATGATGTTTTCGCCAAACTGACATTGTGATACTTTAATGGTAACTTAGTTTTAACAACCAAACCAATATGGCCTGAATATAAGCAACATCTATTTTTAATTTTTGTTTCTTTTGCCGTATTTATTGTTTGAAATTAATCAATTTTAATTCTTTTCTAAAGTAGTTTGGTATATTGTTTTATGTATATTTATTGCGTATTTTTAATAAATTATCTTTTAAATTAAAACGATTAACTATGGACAGTAAAATAGAAGAACGTTTCTCCTTTAAAAAACGGATAGCGAGTTTTGGCTACGCATTTAAAGGCTTTGTTTGGTTATTTCGTTTTGAACACAATTCCCGAATTCATCTTTTTTCCTTAATTATTGCAGTAATCGCCGGATTTTTCTTTCAAATTTCTACTGAAGAATGGTCATTGCTGTTTATTGTATCCGGATTTGTTTTTTCTGCGGAAGCCTTTAATTCTGCCATTGAGTTTTTGGCAGATGAAGTTTCATTGGAAAAACGCGACAGAATAGGAAAATCAAAAGATCTTGCCGCTACCGGCGTGCTTATCGCAGCTTTTGCTGCCGCCATTGTGGGTTTAATCATATTTCTGCCAAAAATAATGGCTCTTTTTAATTAATATAAACTATGAAAATAAATAACAAAATTCAGTCAATAATCTTATTCTTATATCTCTGGTTGTGCGTTGGATTCCCTTTGGGATTGTGGGTTTTATTGGCCGGACCTTCAAAATGGCTGGCTGAATACGCCCGTTCAACAGATATGGAAATGTCTAAAGAAAATATTTTAGGAAAGCTAATTATCATCGTGTATGTCATTGTGGCATTTTTACTGGCGCTTCTCTTCCATTGGATCATAAAACGGTCAAAAAGTAAGACTGTAAAATGGTTTATTCCCGGAATATTAACACTAATTCTGCTCACTTCAGTCTATATTTTTAGTTTCAATCCTCAATGGCTGATCAGCTATTCAGGTGGAGATCCCATAAAAAATATAGAAAATCACCAACAAAAGAATAAAGAGCAGCTAGAATTTGTGTATGGCGCCTATCCAAATGAAGAAATGATAAAATCGCTCAAGGAACAAGGATACGACGGAATCATTTCGCTGTTGCACGAAATGGTCATTCCGGCAGAACCCGCTTTGATGGAAGAAGAAAGCGAACTTGCTAAGAAATACGGCATCAAGTTAATTAATATGCCTATGATGCCCTGGATTTCAGGAAATGAGAAAACCCTGCAAGACGCCAAAAAATTCATTGAAACCGAGAAAGGAATTTATTATGTGCATTGTTATTTAGGGCGCGACAGGATCAATATTTTTAAATCGGCCGCTAAAAAATACGGGATTAAAACCAGCTCAGATAAAAATATAACCACCCGCAAAATGGAAGACCTTCCAGCCTGGGAAAGAGGCAGTTATTTTAAGTTAGAAGAAGGTGTTTATTTAACGCCCTACCCAACCGATGATGAATTCACCATGTTTGTTCTTAACGACTATTTTAAAACCGTTATTTCGTTGCTCGACAATAATGTGGCAGACAACCAACCTTGGATTGAAAAAGAAAAAAAGCTTTTTACAGATTATCCGATGAATTACATCCATTATCCGCTTTCGCCTACTTTTAACCAAAAAGATTTGGATTCCTTAAAAGCTGTGATTCAATCGAAAGAAAAACCAATTCTTATCCATGCATTTTTAACAAATGACCCGATTTCGAAATTTATTGTGAGCAATTATTAAAAAAGTTTGTTTGGAATAATAAATTGTGTTTTATTAAATGTTATGCGTCAGCAGAACTTTGGGAAATGAGCGTGAAAAGTATAACAAATACAAACAAAATAGAGAATTAATAAAATGAGAATTTTAGAAACAGATCGACTTTATTTAAGAGAGATGACTATTACCGATGCTGAAAATGCGTATCTTTTAAACCTCGATCCTGACGTGATAAAATATACCGGAGACGAACCTTTTGAAAGTGTCGAAAATGCAAAGATGTTCTTGGCAAATTACGACCATTATAAAAAATATGACTTCGGACGTTGGGCTGTGATAAATAAAACAAATGATGAATTTTTAGGTTGGTGTGGACTAAAATATACACCGAACATTGATGAATATGATATTGGATTTAGATTCTTTAAGAAACATTGGAATAAAGGGTATGCAACAGAATCTGCCAAGGCTTGTATTAATTTAGGATTCAGTAAATATAAAATGACTGAAATTGTTGGAAGAGCAATGAAAGAAAATTTAGGTTCAATTAGAGTATTAGAAAAAATTGGATTGACTTATCTAAAATCATTTGACTTTGAAGGACAAGAAGGTGAAGTTTATA
>DMBU01000181.1 GCA_003446015.1 Bacteroidales bacterium
GAAACCAGCAACAAGGAAACCAACAACAAGGAAATCAACCACAAGCAAACCAACAAAGAGAAAAAGGTCCCCGAAAGCCGGGAAATCGCTTTAGAGATCCTGATTATGAATTTGACGGAATTATTGAAAGTGAAGGTGTGTTGGAAATGATGCCTGACGGTTATGGTTTTTTGCGCTCATCCGATTACAACTATCTGTCATCGCCAGATGATATTTACTTATCACAATCACAAGTTAAATTATTTGGTTTAAAAACCGGAGATACCGTAAAAGGTGTGGTAAGACCACCAAAAGAAGGTGAAAAATATTTTCCTTTAATTCGTGTTTCAAAAATAAACGGTTTAAATCCGAATGTGGTTAGAGACCGTGTTTCTTTTGAGCATTTAACACCGCTTTTTCCTGAGGAAAAATTTAATTTGGCAGGAAAAAACAGCACACTTTCAACAAGAATCATCGACTTATTTTGTCCGATTGGAAAAGGACAAAGAGGGATGATAGTTTCGCAGCCAAAAACTGGTAAAACAATGTTGTTGAAAGATATCGCAAACTCAATTGCTTCGAATCACCCGGAAGTTTATCAAATTATTCTTTTGATTGATGAAAGACCAGAAGAAGTTACAGATATGCAACGAAGCGTAAGAGGCGAAGTTGTTGCATCAACTTTTGATGAACCGGCTGAAAAACACGTAAGAGTTGCCAATATTGTTTTGGAAAAAGCAAAACGTTTGGTTGAATGCGGACACGATGTGGTTATTTTATTGGATTCTATCACACGTTTGGCCAGGGCTTATAATACTGTTGCACCAGCATCGGGTAAAATTTTATCGGGTGGTATAGACGCCAACGCATTGCACAAACCAAAAAGATTTTTTGGAGCGGCAAGAAATATTGAAAATGGCGGTTCCTTAACCATTATTGCCACAGCACTTACTGAAACAGGTTCAAAAATGGATGAAGTGATCTTTGAAGAATTTAAAGGTACTGGTAATATGGAACTTCAATTGGAAAGAAATATTGCCAACCGCAGAATTTATCCGGCTATTGACCTTGTTAAATCGAGCACTCGTAGAGATGATTTATTGTTAGATCAAAAAACGGTAAAACGTATGTGGATTCTCAGAAAATACTTGGCAGATATGAATCCGGTGGAAGCTATGGAATTTATTAAAAGCAAAATTCAATACACCACTTCAAATGAAGAGTTTTTAATCTCTATGAACGGGTAAAAAGTCCCCCTAACCCCCGAAGGGGGGACCGAGCGTTAAGAAAATGTAAAGTTTACATTTTTAGCGAATGTGCCAGATGGCGTGTTGGGCTTTAAAAGTTAAAAATTAAAAAAGCGAGCTGATGCTCGCTTTTTTTGTTAATAATTGCTTTAAAAAAGTAATTTTTAATCTACTTTGATTTGCTTATACGATATAAATTTTAACTCAAACTTTCTTTCCTTTGGAAAAGGCTTGGGATGAAATCAAATAAAAAAAGCGGGCCAATTGCCCGCTTTTTTTATTTCGTTAACTCTTTATTAATAGAATTGGCCTCTAAAATCTTTAATCTCAGCAGTTTCTTCTAACACTTGAAACAGCATATATGATCTACCTTTTAAATTATTGATGATTTTATTACGAAAAGTATCGTAATTATCTAATTTAACAGGCGTGTCACGTTTGGTAACTTTAACAACAAACACACCCAAATTGCCATCTATTGGCTTAGAAACTTCGTTTAATTTTATGGTAGACATTGCGCCAACAACTGCTGGCTCATTTCCGACACCTGTTAATAAAGGACTTGCCAAAGTTACACTTAAAGCCGGACTAACAGTTGTATTGCTGTTTTTTGCCATTTCTTCTAAGGTAGATCCTTTTATTTTTGCAGTGATTAATGCCGATTTTTTCTTATTGATGAGTTCAGGCTGAATTTTTGACAAAATCTCTGAATTCACCACCAAGCCGTCTTTCTCCGACTTGCCTTTAAGCACCACAACCACATAACTTCTTTTGCCGTCAACATCAACATCAAAGCGTTTAGAATCACCCAATTCTCTTTCTTTGGCAAATGCCCAAATAACAATTTGGCGTTGACCGCTTAAACCAGGAATATTTTCTTCCAAAATTTTAAGATTGAGCGCAGATTGAACATTGTAATTTTCTTTTTTAGCGAGTTCTTCTAATTTTTCACCATTGGCCAAATTGGCCGTAAGGGTTTCCGCTTTTTCAAAAATTGTATTTTCGGTAGCATCAGAAGGATCGATCAAACGAGCGAAAGTAGCCAATTTTACTGCTCTTTCGGCTTGCTTTTGTTCATCTACCCTGATTACGTGAAAACCAAATGCAGTTTCAACTACTGCGATACTGCCTGTTGGATTTTTATAAATAAAATTGGCAAAATCTTTATCAAATGATGCTGAAAAAGCTTGATTTTTAGTAATCCATCCTATATCGCCTCCTTTGCCTTTTGTGCCATCAGTATTTACTTCATCTGCAATTTCAGTATATTTTGTTTTGTTGTTTTTAACCAATGCAAAAATACTGTCGGCCGTTTTTTTGGCTTCTTCTTTTGTTTTTATTGAAGCAGATCTAACAGCGCCTGCATAAGGAATTAAAATATGGCTCGACTTCACAGAATCTGGCAATTGCGCAAAATCTACAATTTTTGAAATTTTATAGTAGCCATTGTCTTTATAAGGCCCAACGATATCGCCAACAGAAGCACTAAAAATAGTATCTGCAATTGCTGTCGGAAATTGATTTTTATAGTAATAACCGTTATCAAATCCCAAATCTGATTTGTTATCGCTTAAAAACGCTTCATAATTGGTGGCATTTTTCAAACCTGAAATTTGGACATTGGCATTTGCTGCATTGCTGTATTCTTCTCTGTCATTAATAAAGTTTATTACTTCAGATTTAGCATATTCATCATCAGACTCAGAGGGTACAATGTCAAATTTCACATATTCTAAAGTACGGGTGGCTTCAGATTTAAATCTCTTTGAGTTTTTTTCCAAATATTTTTGAATTTCTTCCTTGGAAACCTTCGCCAATTCATCAGAAATAGACGAATAAGGAATGTAAACAAACTGCCCGTCCATTTTAGTGTTTTGGTACAAATAATCGCGTTCGCCTTCTTTTAAAGACGCTCCTAAACCAGCTGAAACCAAAGTTGTATATGCCTGACGTTCCAAATTTTGTTTGATACTTTTTTCAGTCTCTAACCAATTTAACCAAGCCTGGTTGTTACCTGCTTCGGCATCAGCCTTCATATTGGCGATATATTCCTTTAATTTTTCTTCATTAAAACGTCCGGCTTCATTTTGAAATAGCGGAGAATTTTGAATTTCAGGCAATGAAACCATAGCGTCCCAAATATCTTTTTCACCCACAACAATTCCGGCTTGCTCTAATTGAGACTGAAATATTTTTTCGCCGACCAAATTGTTCCAAACAGCATTAACCGCCTGCATTTGTGATACTCTTCCTCCACTTTGCGATTTATAGTTCTCTACAAGTTTCGCAAATTCCTCTCTGTCAATGTTTTCACCATTTACTTCACCAATTGAGTTTGTTTTGGTTGAGCTGAAAAATTGCTGAATTGAACTTGGATCTAATACAAATGCAAAAAGCGCTAAACCTACAATAAGGATTAGGAACATTGAACGATCTCTAATTTTTGATAAAATTGCCATTTCTATAGTTATTTTCTTTTATTACAGTGTGCGAAAATACGATTAAGTATTTAATTATGAAAGTGAAATAATTAATATTAATTACAAAAAAAAGGTAATTTCATGTTGCAGAAAACCTTTAATCATCTTTCTCTAAAACTTTTAGGTAAACTTCCATAATTTTAGAGGAATCTACCTTTAACATTTTAAAATATAAATTATTTATTTCTATAATTTCATTTTCTTTTGGGATGTCTTCGTTATGATAAACAATAAATCCGCCCAAGGTTTCATAGGCTTCATTTTCCTCAATATTTAAATTGTAAGTTTCATTTAGATAATCAACTTCCAATCGTGCCGATAATTCAAATTCATAGTCGTTTATTTTATTTTCCAATAAATCTACGGTGTCATGTTCGTCAATAATATCCCCAAACAATTCTTCAACAATATCTTCAATAGAAATAATTCCGGAAGTTCCTCCAAATTCATCCAACACCACAGATATACTTCTTTTCTTTTTTATTAAAAGATTTAACACATTGTTAATCAGCATACTTTCAGGAACGAATTCTACAGGCAATAAAATAGACTTGATGTCTTTTGGTTTTTTAAATAATTCAAATGCGATTGCATAGCCCAAAACATCATCCAAAGAATTGTTGTACACCAAAATTTTAGAATATCCGGTGTCTATAAATAACTGTTTCAAATAAGCAATATCATCATTAATGTCCACTGCCACAATTTCGGTTCTGGGAATCATAATTTCACGCGCTTTTACGGTATCGAATTCAAGTGCATTTTGAAAAATCTGGATTTCAGAATCCACTTCTTCAAAATCATCGCTGTTTTCCAATTGTTTAGTGATATAATTTCCCAGTTCCTCTTTGCTAAATTCAGTAAGTTTCACATCGCCTGTTGTATTAAAAAATGTTTTCAGCAAATAATCGGAAATTGCGGTAATAAAATCTGAAACAAAATGAAATATAATATAGAAAAAGTAGGCTGCCGGCGCAAAAAACCAGAACATTTCGTTGGCATAAATCCTAAATATTGCTTTTGGCAAAAACTCGGCCGTGATTAAAATAATGATTGTAGAAATTACAGTTTGAATAATTAAAGTAGAAAAATCATTTAAATGAAAACCCAGTATATGGTCTGTAATAATTTCGGCCATAAAGAAACTGTAAATTACCAAAGAAATATTATTGCCAACCAACATAGTGGTAATAAATTTTGATGATTTTGCCGTTAATTTACCAACTATTTTTGAGGTAAATCCCTCTTTCTTTTTTTGAAGCTCAATTTGAAATTTATTTGCAGAAATATAGGCAATTTCCATTCCTGAAAAGAAAGCGGAAAGCAGAATTGAAATTAATATGACAAGTATTTGAATTTCCACTAATTAATTGTTTGGTTTTTCCCGTCTTTTTCTGAAACGTCTTCTGAAAAAATACATAAAAACTGCCAATATTGAAAATCCAGCCAATAAATATGCGCGTTCTCTGTCCGAATTCCAATTTAATACAGTTTCCACACTAAATACTATGGCAATAATTAAATACCCATATTCAAATATTTTCCAAAGGTTTTGCATCTCTTATTCTTTAATGTTAATAACTCCGCTCTGATTTTTCACCCACCAAGTTTTTAAGTCTTCTGTCGATTCAAAACCGGCACCGTAAATAGTGTCTGTTGGGGTATAAAAAGTGAATTTTTTTTCGGTAAAAAAATAATGGGTTTTTTGATCCCAATAAATTTGTTCGGTAACCAGTTTGTTTTTTTGTGCATAATTGATAATGACCACATTATTTTTTATTTCAGAAACTTCCGTTTTCCTGTAGCTTTTCGCATAATCGCCGACTACAGTTATAGAATCTCCGTTTTTTTCAATAGTGGTGATTTTTATACCTTTTGGGAATTCATTGTAAGGATGATTTTCTCTGTTGCTGAAATCGAGCATCAATGGCGCTTTCATTTTAATATCCACACGTCCGGAATCGGTATGTTTGTGGTTAATATTGAAGGCTTCTCCAATAGGCAAATTTTTATCAGCCAAAAAATCGCGTACCTCTTTTACATCGTTTGTACATGAAAAAAACATTGCTGAGGCGAAAACCACAGCAATGCATTTTATGTTATTAACAATTGATTTTGTCATTCAACAAATATATCAATTTTAATATTTTAAATCTAATTTAAGGCACTATTACTGTTTCATTAATCCAACATCCAATTCTATGGCTAGATCCTGATTGTATGCCTGCCACAAACAAATCCTTTTTGGTTGGGACATTATCTGAATAGCTTGCAATAAATCTATTTGCCAATGTACTAATGCTAGGATCTACGGCTCTTGCCTTTAATGCTTTATTTAAAGCGGCTACATAAACCATTCTTTTAGATACCACGTCATTTCCGCAAGAGTTGGCGCTTGATGCATACATACTTGCAATCAATAAATAGGCATTACCCATCCTTGGTTGAAATTCCAGGGCTTTATAAGCATAGGTTCTTGCTTCTTCCAATCTGCCTTTTTTTCTTAAAATTTGAGCAACTTTAAATGCATATTTAGCCTTGTTATAAGAATCTGTTTCCTGATCTATCGCTTTTTTGAAATATTCCATTGCTTTATTGGTTTCGCCATTTTTCATTAAAATATCAGCATAAAACACAGAAGCTTGTGGTGAAGGATCTGCTTTAACATAAGCTTCAACCAAAATGTCATAGAAAGGATCATCAGTACATTCTTTGTTATACATTCTTGATACCGCTCTCTTTAACCATACAGCATCTGATTTATTTTCTTGAAAATACTTTTTGTTTAAAGGAATCAAGTTTTCACAGGTTGAAATTGCTGCCAATTTTGCGTCCAGTGAAGTTTCAACAAGATCCAAATTGGTTAGATGTTGTTCATAAGCCATTTTGTTGTTTTTATCACGATCACTTAAAGTAGTTGAATCCTTTGCAGTAATTAAGTCTAATTGTTTTGAATATTCTTCTCTCTTTATTTCAAGGCCTTCACTAACTTCATCATAAGTATCAAATACTTTTTGCGCATTTGTGTCTTTATATTTATTTAAGATAATATCAAAATATCTGTAAATATTGGTAGGGGAAATATCTGTAACATCTGATTTAAAAGATTTTTCCAATAAAACGAAAACTTCATCTTCTGATGCACCTTGAGCATCTTTAAAAGTTGCGAAATCACTGTAAACTCTCGCTAAGTCTTGAGGGAAATGTTGCAATCTTTGGGTGTAAACTCTTTCAACAAGTTTTACTGCAGCCGCTTTATCGGCTGGAGTTGTTGCGGCTTCCAATCGGCTTTCGGCGATTTTAATACCCAATTTATATATATTTACGGTAAGTGTTGGACAATGATCCATAGTCCATAACCAGTTTTCGTAGGCAACATCGTATTTACCGGCGCTGTAATCACCTTTAAACAAATTGTATTTAATAATACATTCTTCGTTTTCCGCTTGTGAAAAAACAACCGGGGCTGAAACTATAAAAAATAATACAGCTAAAATTTGTCTCATTTGTCTCATCGTCTTAATTTTTAATTAAAATATTTCTAATTTTTTAAACCATTTGTCATTTAATGAAAGGCCTAATCTAAAATTCACATAATTTTCTTGTACTAAGCCATTCGCTGTTTGTCCTCTTTTTCCTATCTCAAATCCGATATTCAAATTAGACAGTTGCTTACTCATTGGCAACCCTACTCCAAAAGATATGCCAAAATCGTCAATCGCAGTAAAATCGGTTCCATTTCCTGATGCATCAATCAATAATCCGGTGTTTTCGAATTTAACTCCAGCTCTATAGGTTACTCTATCCCAGTAACTTGTAATTGAATTGAATTTTGGGGTATAAAAACCACCCACTGCTATTTTACTGTAATTATCGTAATCTATTTTTGAATAATTATTAAAAACACCGCCACTCAATGCCAAAGCATTTTGAAAACTGTAATCAACTCCCGCATACCATTTGTTGTCTTTACCCAAACCAAGTCCTAAAGTTGATTTTAATGGGGACTTAAGAATTCCGGTACTATTTGTGCTTAAAATGGTGTCACGAGGCGATTCAAATGTCCCTAATGAAACCGAATATAAATACTCATTGCCTGTTGCCTCAATTTCGTTATTAAAATTAAAATTTCCGCCTAAAAGGAAGTCCATTTTATCATTCATTTTTGCTTTATAATGAAATCCTCCGTTCAAAGCCAGTCCTTTTATGTTTGAAGTTGTTTGGTATTTTGTGGCCAAAGCATTGCCTTTCACCTGATTTAAGATGCTGTTTTCAACTTTTCCGAAAATATAATTTCCCTGTAAACCAACACTGAAGTTCTTAAAAGGTTTGTACCCAACACTTAAAAACAATTTATTTGTTCCGCCTTCACCAATATATTGCGTAACTTCTGTAAGGTTATTCTCGGAATCGTATTCATTTGATACCAACGAATATCCTACGGAGGAATTTGGCAACAAACCAATGGTCATTCCAGCTTTTTCACCTAAGGGAAACCCAATAGCCAAATAAGAAAGGTATGTTGCGGAAGCTCTTTGTTTGTCGTTACTGTCTTTTGCAGTACTGTTCAAACTTTCTATAGCCATTGTATAGGTTGTAAATCTCAAAGATGCATTTGCAGCAGGATTTAAAAAATTTAAACGATAGCTTTCATTTAAAGAAACGCCAACCCCGCCCATACTCAATTGCTCAACAGTACTTTCGTTATTTTTATCTCCAATTCCGAAAAATGAATAAGATGATGTATTGTTTTTTTGTGAAAAACCGACAATAGATACAAATAGTGTTATAATTACTATTATTTTTTTTATCATTTACTTTATATTATAAGTCAAAATTGTGTTCAATCCTTCTAACAAAAAATTAGGATTGGCAAATATGCCATTTTTTAATCTATTTGACAAGAAATTTACATCTCCTCCTGTTAAAACAACTGTTAAATCTGTATTTTTTTTTCTATACTGATTAATAATTCCATCAATTTCATTTATAACACCATTTATAACGCCAGAATGAATGCTTGTTTCGGTAGAATTTCCAACCAATTCAAATTTTTCTGAAACCTCGAGCAACGGCAATTTTTCAGTAAAAAAATTTAATGCTTTGTATCGCATTTGCAGTCCGGGCGAAATTGCACCGCCATAATAAATTCCTTCATTGTTAATATAGTCATACGTAATACAAGTTCCTGCGTCAATGATTAAAACATTTTTGTTAGTATATTTCGATATTGCCGAAGAAACCAACGCAATTCTGTCAACTCCTAAGGTTTTTGGCGTGGTATATTTATTCAAAAATGGCACTTTGGTGTTGTAATTCAGCTCAATTAAGTTTATTTCGGCGTGTAATTTAGCGATTTGAGCTTTTTTTAAGGAACCAACTGAAGAAATAATTGCATTGCTGCATTGGTATTTTTTTATGATTTCAATAACATCAGAATCGAATGATTCTTTTGTAATGCTTTCAGTATGAATCAATTTACTGTTATAAAAAACAGCAGTTTTAATTCTTGTATTGCCAACATCTATGATTAAGTTCATTCTTATTACTTAAAGAGTTCAAAAATACAA
>DMBU01000021.1 GCA_003446015.1 Bacteroidales bacterium
CGCGTGAAATTGAACTTTTCTATAAAGCAAGCAGTGCTAACGGCCTCAAAGGTTGGAACTACTATATGTTTTCGCAAGGACGAAACCCCAGGCATAAAGGCTATTCAGGTGATACTTTCTACTGGTTTAGCCCGTTAACTCCTGAAGGTGAACGTACAAATGCGTTCCCACTCATTAAAAAAATGAGCAAGATTATTAAAACATCTGAAAGTGTTATCCTAAATGCAAAACGAAAAGCAGAAGTGTGTGTTCTTTTCTATCCTCCTTACTATGCAACAGAGTTGGAACGACCTGAAAATGGAAAGAGTGGGCTACAGTTCACTCCAGCGATGATTCGCAGAACGGCATATTTTGATGGCTTACTTAAAGCACTTCTGGTACTTAATATCGACTATGATATGCTTGACCTAAGTAAGGCTTCTGTGAAAACATTAAGTAATTATAAACAGGTGTGGGCATTCAGCACCGATGAGATGAATGCCAGGGATCAACAGATAATTGTTGATTATACTCAGGCTGGCGGAAATATTGTATTGTTCCCTTATCTGCCCGATCGTGAGATGACCCAGAAAACGTGTAAAATTATTCGCGATGCTTTATCGGTTGAACCATCTGGAACAGAAATTATTGATTCACCATTGATCGACATTTTTAACCTAAAAGATATTAAGTGTTCCAATCCGCAGATTGTCTACTCAGATGAATCTCTTTCTAGTGCAGAAATAATTGCAAGAACAATAAACGGTAAAGCTTGTGGTTTTGAAAAAAGTCTTGGAAACGGATCTTTAATTCATCTGGGAACCTGGATCGGTTTTGACACCGAAGGGCATAAACCAGTTTATGAAGCAATTTTGAATAGATCAGGTGCAAAACTAAGACAATCATCAGCAAACAATGAGAATCTGTCTGTACGACAACGTTTTACTGATGATCAGTCCTCTATTCTATTCATAGGGAATTATTACAACGAAGAACATGAGGGTAAAATAACCTATACTCACCCAAAAACTGGCGAAGCAATTACAGTTCCATACTCACTGGATAAAATGCTTTGGCCGGCACTATATGCAGTATTAAGTCCTGTTTGCCTCAATGTTGCCAATGGTTTAAAAATATTACATTGCACTTCCGATATTCTCAATATTGAAGAATCTGATGGGCAACTTAAAATTACTTTATTTGGAGATCGTGATTTACTTGGAGAAATGGTATTTGAGGGCAAGAATATAAGTAAGGTAAAATCTGCATCAATTGATGGTGATGATCCTGAACTGATTTGGCACAAAAACCGTATTGTGTTACATTACAATCATAAGTATAGAATAGAAATGTCTTTAACTGTAAAAATTAGCTAGATGATTATTCGAAATCCTCTCGGTCTTTCTTTCGATTTTCTGGACAATGGCTCAATAAAAAGCATCGAAGTTGACCCAATCAGAATAAGTCTCAGTTCCACCACAGCTTTTTCAATACCCGGGACAAATATTTTTTTAAGGAAAAGAACAAAGTCTTACGATTTTACAGCTTTAACAGGTCCCGAAAGCAATAGTTTTTTCAGCATAGTAGAAAATGGATTTATGGCTAAAGGCAGCTGGGCTGGTCTTGATTATCTGTGTTTCTTACAGCTTTCAAAAAAGAGTCTAAGTTGGCAATGGAATATTGAAATCAAAAACACTACCAATGAAGACCTGGAGCTTGATTTAATTTATGTTCAGGATGCAGGACTAAAAACGATAACTGACGAGTTAATCAACGAATATTATGTGAGCCAGTATATTGAAAGATTAATCCTTAATGATAAAAATTATGGTTCTGTAATATGCTGTCGTCAAAACATGAAAGAATCCCTTGGGCATCCGTGGCTGATGATAGCATGTAAGAACGAAGCAATATCAGCAAGTGTTGATGGGATGCAATTTTATGGAGCAAAATTCAGAGAAACCAGAATTCCTGAGGGCCTGCTTACAGAAAGCTTAGGAGGAGAATATGCTGGGGAATCATCTGTTCTTGCATTACAGCAAAAAGCATTTAAAATGGCTGCTGGTGAAATTCATAATAGTGTTTTTGTTGCCACCTACTTACCGGATCATCCGCAGGCTACATCAGTTTNNCATTTTACGGGCAAAAGAGATATTGGTCGACCGACCGCATGCACATATTATGCAAGCCAAAGCAGGGCTCGTACCTGATGAAAATATTGTTTCTACATGCTCATTTGCATATGGAGTTTTCAATTCGCATCTAACTCAAGGTAATACCAATTTTAATATTCTATTATCAGTTTGCTCCAGTCAGTTCAATCTCGCACCCGAAACAGGACAACGGATTTTTGTTAAGCTTGATGGCAAATATTATATACTTGGGGTTCCCTCCGCTTTTGAAATGGGATTAAATCATTGTCGATGGATTTACAAGTTTGGGGATCATTGTTTTCAGATTCGAACCTGGACATCTAAATCAGCTCCACAGGTCAACCTCGACTTTAAAGTCCTTAATGGGAATCATGTTGATTTATTTATTACACATCATTTTGATGAAGCCAATGGCTGGGATACAAATCCCGGAACTCAATTCGGTGAGTATATAGCCAAACCGAAAGCAGACAGCATGATAGCTGATAAATTTACAAATGCACAGTTCAGGATAATAGTTCAGAGTAAGAATAATGAGTTTAAAGCTTGTAACGATGATGCAGTTTATCTCCATAAGAAAACACAATCGGATTCATTATTTGTTCTTGATGTTAAGAATACATCAGATTTTTGTATGAGTTTTATTGGCGAAGTATGTAAAAGTGCAAAAGTAGTTAACATTAAAAATTCAGACGATCAATGGCACTCAGATTGCCTCGATGCTCAGTCTTCGTGGAAGAACTTAAGTTTAAGCATGAATTTACAGGGAGATCAGAAAGACATTGCCGCCATTCGTGAAATCTTGCCGTGGTATGGTATAAATGCACTTATCCATTTCTTAACACCCTATGGATTGGAGCAATTCAGCGGAGCAGCCTGGGGTACACGCGATGTTTGTCAAGGACCAATTGACTTACTTTTAGGCTTGGAAAAGTATAATGAAGCCAAACAATTGTTGCTAACCATATTTTCGAACCAAAATCCTGATGGCGGCTGGGCACAATGGTGGATGTTCGACAGCTACTCAGCTATCCGGGCTCACGATGCCCATGGTGATGTTGTTTACTGGGGTATGATTGCTCTTAGCAACTACATCAAAGTTACGGGCGATCTGAAAATTCTAAACGAAGTTCTGCCCTATTACAACAAAAATGGTATTGTGAATAGTGAAAAAACACCACTTAGTGAACACATAGAACGGCTTATTCAAATGATAATTGATTCATTTATCCAGGGCACTGCACTGGTTCCATTTGGTGGTGGTGACTGGAACGACTCCTTACAACCGGTAAGTAAAGAGCTGGCGCAACGTATGATTTCGAGCTGGACGGTCGAAATGAATTACCAGGCTTTTTCCCAATATCAAGTAGTTTATGAGTTGACCGATAATAAAGAAAAAGCGAATGAGTTGAAAGTAATTTGTGAAAAAATCAAAGCCGATTTTAATAAATACCTGATAAGAGATGGAATAGTTGCCGGATATGGTCATGTTGAAGAGAAACACAATATCAGCGTAATGCTGCATCCAAGCGATACCCGAACTGGAATACATTACAGCATTTTACCAATGAATCGTGGTATTATCAGTGGAATTTTTACAAAAGAACAAGCCCTGCATCATCAGGAACAAATTGAACAACATTTGAAAGGCCCCGATGGTGCACGCCTAATGGATCGACCCATCGAATACAAAGGGGGTATACAAACTATTTTTCAAAGAGCCGAAAGCAGCACCTTCTTTGGCCGTGAGATTGGCCTGATGTATGTGCATGAGCATATCCGCTATGCTGAATCACTTGCCATTACAGGCAAGGCTGATGCATTTGTGAAAGCGCTTCGACAAGCTATTCCTATTTCGTACAGGGATATTGTACCTTGTGGTGATATTCGTCAATCGAATTGTTATTACAGCAGTTCCGATGTTGTATTTAAGAGTCGCTATGATGCCGATGAACACTACGATGAAATTAAAACAGGAAATATCACACTTAAAGGAGGTTGGCGGGTTTATTCAAGTGGTCCGGGTATTTATATAGGCCTTATTATTTCACGTTTGATTGGTTTGCGTATTGAATACGGAAATGTAATTATTGATCCGGTATTACCTTATTCCTTTGATGGCTTTTCTGCCCAAATAGATTTTATGAGCCATTCTGTGACATTTAAGTATGCTGTAAAAGAAAATAATTTTGGACCTAAAGAAATATCCATTAACGGAAAGATCCTTAAGTTTAAACAGGAAGAAAATAAATATCGTATGGGTGGGGCAGTTATTTCAACTCCTGAACTTATATCTATGTTGGACAAACAGGATAATATTGTTAAAATATTGGTTTAGGACTTATTTATTTTAACAGAAAATGGCAAGAAGCATTTGTCGATACCCTATAAATAAATAGCAATGGAATGAACTACTTCTGGATCCTGTCCCGAAGTAGTTACTAAATTAGATTCTTATTTAAAAACACCCAATATTTGCTTGGACTTCACTTATGCTTCTTTTTTTGAGTAAAAACATGGCCAGTCTCGATTGCCCAATTCCCCCTCCTATAGTCAAAAGAAGTTCATCATTCATTAATCTTTTATGGAAATTTAAATCTAAGCGGTTTTCATTTTTAGTCAGTTTTAATTGGCGTAAAAGGGCTTTTTTATCAACCCGAATACCCATTGATGATATTTCAAATGCACTTTTTAAAACCGGGTTCCAAACAATGATATCTCCATTTAATCCTCTATTTTTTCCGGTAGTTTGAGTTGACCAGTCGTCATAATCTGGTGCTCGAAGATCATGCGGAACACCATCTGATAATTCATACCCAATACCCATAATAAAAACTGCCCCATAATCTTTAGCAACTACATTCTCTCTTTCCCGCGGAGTTAATTTTGGGTAACGATATTGCAATTCCTCGGAATGTATAAAATTAATTTTTTCAGGAAGACCTGGAGTTATCGTCGGATATAAAACTGAGATATATCTTTCAGTTTCCTTAATTGATTCATAGATTTGCTCAACTGTTCTTTTTAAAAATTCAATATTTCTATCTTCTTTTCTAATGTGTTTTTCCCAATCCCACTGATCAACAAATATTGAATGAATAGGACTTATAATTTCATCAGGGCGCAAGGCTTTCATATCTGTAATAATTCCCTGTCCGATTGGTAAATTTAATTCGCCAATCTTTAATCTTTTCCATTTAGCTAAAGATTGCACAATTTCTAACTTTCGATCGGGATATGATTTCGCTAAAAAACTTATTGGTTTTTCAATACCATTTAAGTCATCATTTATTCCCGTGCCTGAAGCTACAAACAGTGGAGCACTTACCTCAATCAGATTTAATTGCATTGAAAGATCTTTTTTAAAGTAATCTTTTAATTCAACTAAAGCTTTCTCTGTTTCGATTCTATCCAGAATCATGTGTTGTGTTTTAATTGTGTGTTGCATTTTAATTTATTTTAAGGATTTAACATTTAAATAAAAAACCCTTCACTGAATTTGCAGTGAAGGGTTTCATTAGATATAAAGATTCTATGACCTTCCCTGCGGAGGATGACGATTATTATTATTATTATTTCTTGAATTAAATCTCATCTTCAATTTATTATAACAAAAAAACCTTCGTTTCTGGAAGGCTTTATAAAATCTTTATATTTTGATTACTATAATAGCCTTCCTTTCCGTAAATTATTATTTACAGAATTATTAGAAAGATTATTAGTTGTAATTTGATACATTTCTTATAGATTATTTTTCAAATGTAGTTTATCTAAAACTAAAATCAAAATTATTTCTGAATCCCGATTTAAACTATTGTATGTTCAAATCACATACTAAAACCTCAAATGTGATTTATCTAGATTAAAGCTATATCCAGCAGTTAATATCCAGGTTCCGTGAAGTGGAGAATCATTTTCTGCTTTTATTTTCATATAATCTAGCATAAAGCCATAAAGTCCTATTCCATAACCAAAAGTCTGATAATTTCTATTTCCTTTCGTTTCATGTTCCAAATGCCTGCCATGTCTAAAAGCAATATATCCATAATCCAAAAAACTTAGTCGAAATTCGCTTCCAAACTTGTGTTTAATTTCATTAATTTCCTCATCAAATCCTCCCGGAGCGTCATAGAAAGATTGGTAAAGTGCTTTTAATGAACTTATATCAGGATCATATCCATTTGTAATATTTCCATCAAAGTCATATGCGGGTGGTGTAGGAACCAGATATTTTTCTGCTTGATACCCAAGTTCAATATTAAATCGAAAATTTTTATGAATATAGATATCAGGGTTTATGAATAATCCTAATGATAATTTCTGAGGTATAAAATCCTTTTCTCCTTCCACATAAGAAATTCTTGGGCCAAGATTTGTTAAAGCTAATCCTGCATTTGTATTTAAAAAGGATTTGTTATTTAAATTATATTGATGCTGATAACTTAAGCCAAAATCAAAGGAAATGGAATGAATAGTATTAACATCAATTAGCGCAGAAGCGATTTTACTCTTAAAGAATTTTAAAGCAATCCCAGCAGAAATGGATTTATTAAATGAACGTGAATATGCCAGTTTAATGAAATATTCGTAAGACTTATCTGTGCCTATGTAATATCCATTGTTATCTGTATAATTAATTTCGCCTAAATTAAAATAGGTAAAGTTTATGGCGAGAGCATTGGATGAATCGGCAGCATAAAACCCGGAAATTCCATATAAGTTTACATCAGAAACAATGTTTTTTAACCAGGGTTCGTAAAAAGCATTTATGCCAGCAAATTGACCATTATTTGAAATTAACGCTGGGTTTTGATAAACGCCTGCATTTTTATAAAATGGAGAAGTTACAGTTCCCACTTCACCAAAACCACCTAGTCTTGAATTTGTATTAATATCTAAAAATGCTGCTGAATACTCCAGTAAATTAGATTCTGAACCTGTCAAATTAATATCGGGCTGTGCAAAGCTTTGATTTACAATTAAAGTAGCAACAAAAAACCATCTTAGTTTCATTGTTTTTATTTATAAATCAGTTTCAAAATATATCTTCCGATAAAATAAACAATTAAAAATCCAACATAACGAAATCGAAATAATTCTTTGTTTGTATCGAATTCATTAACCAAAACTAAAAAAATTGCCAAAACAATTAAAAAAATTATGTCGTAAATAACAGCTTTTTTCATGTTAAATTGATTATAAAATAAAACTTCCAAAGTATAAAACCTCGGAAGTGTAGTCTAAATATAAAAATCGTTTCTAATAATCAAGTGTAAGGATTCTACCTTTGGTAAAACTAAAAAATTTCTCGGCTTCGGCAACAATTATTCCTTCACGCAATTGTTCAGGTTTAATTTCTGCTTTTGCCATACACATTGGACAGGCCATTATCTGAACTTGATGATGAATAAGAGTATCCAATGCACTTTGCACTGTCATAAAATTATTCATTTGAATATCTTCAGAAGTTTTTGTTAATAATTTAACTCCCTCAATATCGAAAAAGAGAGTTACATCCTTAGTTTCAGACATTTTAACAGCCAAACTAAGAGCCATAGATGCTTTATGAGGATTGTCGTATCCACTGCTTACATGGATAAAAATACCATCTTTAAAACATCCCCGTTCTTCAACTTTCACTAACTCGGCAATATCTGTACCCTCGGGATTTTTACAAGAAATGATTGCCAATAAAAAAATGAAGAATAATACATTTTTAGTTTTCATAATCTTAAGGTTAGGATTAATAACTTATAACCAAATTTACAAAATCCGATTGATAAAAAGAATACCAAAATAAAAACATCCACTGTGAAATTGGAGTTAGATAATAAAGTTT